>CAYSOH010000014.1:0-15689 GCA_964432625.1 uncultured archaeon | reverse complement strand
TGTTGAGAAGCATCTTCTTCATAAGCTATAATTTCCAAATAAACTGAATTGTATAATGAAAAAGCGTCCATGCCTCTTTCAAAATTATCAATTTTAGTTTGGACCTCTAAATCTAGTTTTGGTGTTGACCTCTGGATTATAGACTCCGCAATACTTCTGTAGTGTTCTTCCATATTAATCAAAGAGTAACTGGACCACCTAAGGGCATGGGACTTAATTCTGTTAAGTCACCTCTGAGAGAGGGGCCTTCTGTAATTGTTGCAAAGATTCCAATTTCCCCTTGATCATTATTTGCCAAACTGAACCAGGGCCTTCCATACTGATCAACTGCCATATCCAAAAAATCTCCTAAACCGCCACATCGCTCATAACCACATCCTTCAGGATATGCATTACTACTATCTATAGGATCATCTGGTTGGTTGATTTGGACTGTTGTAAATAGTGGATTATCCGAAAAAGCATCTGTCAGGATAGTCATGTATCCATGCCATGTCTGATTCCCTGTATCTCCTACATATCCAAATGCTACACGCCCCTCAGAACCTGCTGTAACTACTGGAAACCCTGTACCAATAAGTCCAATAGGTGGCGCTATCATCATAGCATCACTCCATGAATCACCATTATCTCTAGAATATGCATAATATGGCATATTGTCAAGTCCCATCCACATTGCATGAACGTTGTTGTCCTCATCAATAGCAACTTGCGCTTCTTCAAAATTCCATGTATCTGCAGTGCCTGATTCCTCAGTAGGTAAAGGATGCTCCGTCCATGTAAATCCACCATCAGTACTTCGATAAATGGAATAACCACTACCGCTACAACCTACATTTCCTCTGTAGAAATTACCGTTCTCTGCACCCTCAATGTGTGCACTAAGTCCTCCACTATTACAACCTAAAGGTGCTCCTGGAACTTCAGGACTCCATGTTAATCCTCCATCAAAGCTTGTTGAACAAAGTGGAGCTTCCCAATTACCATTTACACAGAAAACCCATGTAGTTGGATGGTTGAATGCAGGATAAGGTGATGAACCAATAGTTTGGTGGTCTTGAACTGAATATGAAGTAGCAAATGTTGGTACAGACCATGATGAACCATCATTATCTGACCATTCAACAGTCATACCTGCCAATGCATGCATATCAAATTTCATAATCCTATCAGTCCATCTATCGACAGAAACGTAAGGATCGTTACTATTGGGCACTGGTGAAATAGGATCGTAAACGTTCGTACAATTGTAATCTGATAAGTTTTCCATTTCTACAAGGCCTGTGCATTGGACAATTGCTGTTGAACCTGCTGGACCATTGCCCCAACTTGTCATGTACAAATTATCATTAGAAGTAATACCCATTGTGGGTTCAAATGTTGTCAAGCCTATCCCATAATAACTACCTTGTGTCCAAAATGGAATATTATTGCTAGTTAAATTGACTGTAATGTTCGCTTGATTAACTGCAGTATTATCGAGTGCATTAATTCCTCCTGCATAGTGATACCAAGTAGTTTCAGGAATATCTCTACCAAAATCAAAAATCCCAGGTTCTTCAATTATTGTCCTTTTATCTTCTGGTTCAAGACACCCACTGAATGAGGGGGTAACCAAAAATGCAATAATTAGAAAGGTTAACTTATTCATCCTGAATCTGACTGTTTTTCGGGTTTATAAAATTGAATCTTCACAACTTAAGAGTACTTGGGCCTCCTGAAGGTAGCATTTCCAAGTAATTTAAATCACCATAAAGTGAAGGTCCTTCTGTGATAGTCCCAATTATAGCTTCATCTGAACCAGCAGTATTATGTGCTAAAGCAATCCAAGGCCTTCCTTGATCGTCCAGTTCAACATCAATAAAATCACCAAAGCCCCCACAGCGTCGAGCCCCGCAATCTGAAGTAATATCCAAAGGATCATCAGGATCATTGACTGCTACGCTTGTAATTAGAGGAGTCTCAGCAAAAGCATCAGTCATAATTGCCATGTATCCTGACCAACCGATATTTGTGGCATTAGTTTCAGCATCGTTAACTTCTCCAATATAGCCAATCACAACCCTACCTTCAGAGCCAGCAAATATTGTTGGAAAACCAGTTTCTGTGACTCCTGGTGCTGCAATCATCATTGGATCGCTCCATGAATCACCCTGGTCTCTAGAATAGGAATACCAAATCATGTAATCATCTGCAATCCAAGCCGCATATAGATTGCCTTCATCATCAACTGCTGTTGCTACCTCATGTGCATGCTGTAGGGCTGGATGCATTCCCATCTCTGATGTAATTGTATGTTCTGTCCAAGTTGAACCACCGTCAACTGAACGATAAACTGCAGGTCCATCACAAGAGGGATTGCCACGATATATTGCTCCATCATGTCCTCCTGCAAGATGTGCATGAAGGCCTGAGCACTGTGAGGTTCCAACAGGATATCCTGGTCTCTGTGCATCCCAAGTTCGCCCTCCATCTATAGATCTTGAGCACTGAGGTCCTGCTGCGGCTGAACCTGTGTTTATACAATAAACATATACTACCTCACCTGAAATGGCATTCGGGTGGGGCATGGATGCAATACTTTGATGGTCCTGTGGTACCACGTAACCATGTGTTGGATATGGTGTACTCCATGTGTCTCCATCATTGTCTGAATATTCAACATTAATTACAGCAAGTGCATGCATGTCGAATTTAACGAGTCTATCTGTAAATTTATCAACATAAATGTAGGGATCATTAGAATTTGGTGTTTGACCTGAACCGCCTTCATCACCACCCAAAAAAGGTCCAACATCTTCCCATGATTGACCTTGATCTAAGGAACGAATGATATGTGTGCCTTCACCAGCTCCGTTCCAATTTGTGAAAAATATTGCTCCAGAACCTGTAACTCCTATAGTGGGTTCAAATGTGTCAAAACCTGTGCCATAATAGGTTGCATTAGTAAAATATGGAAGGTTATTGCCTGTTAGATTAGCTGTAATATTGGCACTAAGTACTGCTTCGGAATCAGTTGCATCAACAGGCCAAGGATTGTCTAAAGTCCCTCCATAATGATACCAGGTAGTGGCAGGTAAAGACCTTCCAAAATCAAATTGACTTGGTTCTTCAATATTAACCCTATTGTCTTCAGGTTCTAAACATCCTCCAAATGCAGGAGTAACCAGAAAAACTATTAGAAAAGACCACCATTTCTTCATTGTTTTGTGCCAACCATAATGACCTTATTTAGGCTTGGTGAACAAAACAATCCGATTTGTGTTGGTCCCTGTCTTCATGTTATTGACTCCCCAAATATTAGATGTCTTTGTAAAATCTTGAGAATTGACCATTACACCTGCACAATCGAAACCCGATCTTACTCCTAGTGGGGCAACGTATTCATCCAATTCTACCTTGCCATTGTTGACCTCACCTACCTCAAAAGCCACCCAACCTCCAGATACTGTAATTCGGTAAAGCTCTTCAAAAACGCTTGACATAATATCTGACCAAGATTCAACATTTCTACACAATGATATCTTCTTTTCGACTTCTGTGACATCTATATCATTGAACCAACATCTTAACCAGTTGTCATCAGCATATCTTACTATGTTCAAGAACGGAGGTGAAGTTACTGTAAGATTTATTGAAGAATCTGGAATATGCGAAGTTTCTCTTGAATCTTTACTTGACAAAATTGCTGACAAACCAACCTTCTTCAATTTCTCTATAGTTTCTGAACTGAGATTACGTTGAAGACTCTTAGATTTCTTCATTATGATTTCTTTGGTATTCTTGTACGGAGGAGTAAGTCCCAATCTTTTGTTGATTACTTTCTGGCTTTTTTGACTAGCTGCCTGATTAGGAGGTAGTGTATATCCTGAAAAGAAACCTGCTGAATGGCCAGTCAGACGATTAGTCGCAACCATTCTAATCCAATTATCTACGTCAGAATCTTTCAAATTGTTTTTTAGAGAAACAATCTCAGCTTCTGTATCCTTGTGGAAAAACATTGAAAGGTCAATGCCTGCTTCTAACTGGTTGAATTCTATCTCGTTTAAGCGATGTTCGATTTCAACAAGTGTAGGAATTGTCAGACGAGGCGCAGTCAAAATGTGGCTTAGTGGATTTACATCATTACCAACAATATTTCTATTCATAAGTGCAGCTTCAATGAGTGTGGTACCTCTTCCTGCAAATGGATCATAAACAGTATCTCCTTCCTCTGTGAAAATATCTATGAAAAAACGAGGAAGCTGTGGCTTGTAACAAGCCCTATAGGAAATTTCATGTATTGAATTGGCCTGTCTTTGTTTAGCAGTCCAGAATTCATTTACAAATTTAGTGTAATTTTCAGATTCTAACACGGTATTGGCAATACTCGTTTCCTTTCCTTCCAACATAAATTCAGTGAGAACAGCCTTTGCTTTTTCTATTGACACTAAAGACATTGTATCTGAGTGCCCCGGGGTGGAATGAGGGAAAGTGAATTTAGACTCTCTCCGACTGCCGGGGCTCACCAAAATTCAGATGTGTACATATAATGATTATGTTTTTAGATTAAGAAAAGAACCTATGACATTATGGCAAAAATGGATCAAATGTAATTCATAGCTTTTTCATACTGACACTTACGGAAGATTCTGTGTCCATGTATTTTAGAATTGAAGCTTTTTGTTCAGGTGTGAATTCACCGGATTTTAATTTAGATTTTAAACGATAGGCTGACATTTCCTGTAAATCTTCCCAAATATCCATGTCTTTGAGTGAAGATTCTAATTCATATCTCCTTAAATCCTTCTTGTCTGGAATCTTCATTCCTTCGGATTTTCTAAAACTAGCCTTGTAGTCCTTTCCAAATACAGCTTTGTGACCTGATTCTTTAGAATAAGTGATTAGCTTTGATTCTAAAGTTGCAACCATAGCGTCCATATCTGCATTCATTTCCTTTTTCTTCGCCTTCAAATCTGCTAATTTATCCACAGTCTCAGCCGCTTGGGCCGCAGTCATGCTTGCCGTATCAAGAGTTGGTACTTTCTGTTCTGAAGCAAACTGATGAGAAAATTCTGGACACTGAGCTTTGAATTCACACCAATTGCAAAGCATACTTGTCTTGGTTGGGAATTCTTTGCGATCAGTAGCGGCTTCAACTTCATTAATCAAAGAAACGGTTGAACTGACCATATTGTCTAACTGCTTCTGTGTTCGACTGGAACGTACTTCCTCATCAAAACGAACATAATGCCAAACCAAATCAATCTTCTCGACCTCAGGATAACGCTGATGGACTGCCAGAGCATACAATCCCAATTGGCGATCCTGATCAGCTTTTGATTGTGGAGGAACACGACTTGATGTTTTGTAATCATGCACAGCAAAATGGTTGTCTCCTATCTTGTCCAAACGATCTATATAACCCTGCATTTTCTTACCTTCTGGTAGTTCTATAATCATTCTTTCTTCTAAACCAATGTTTACGTCTTGATCAAACGGATGATGGCGATCATAATACATTTCTAAGCAACCTTTTCCTGTCTGTTTATAATTCTCAGCGGTAAGATCTTTTTTCACCACTCTTATATCATCTTTCCATTTTTCAGACCAAAGTTGATCATATTTCTCCAAAAGCGAAGCTTTTGAAGCAACATTCGAATCGCGTGCTAATTTGTACAGCCATTCTAATGCATCATGAACCATACTCCCCATAAATGATTCAATTGTATTTCCTAACACAGGTTTTACTCTATCAACATATCGCAGCTTATACTGAAATGGGCAATTCTCGTAGGTTCCCAATCTACTGTGAGAGTATAGTGGCATTGTTTGATTGTAGAATACAATCACATACTTAAAAATATAGAGACCAAAGAAATATTAAAACGCAATCAATCTAGTATCATGTCATTGACTACGCTTGAAGACTACGTTAGAAGGGAAATATTCAAAAGTGATAGAGAATTATTTGATTTTTGTCCCGCCTGTGATGAAACTGGAAATACTATTGAAGCTTTGATGAAGGGTCTGTTCCACGAAGCAAAGAAATTGCAGAAGGAAAGAGATGAAATACTGAATGTGAATCGATCAATGGCAAAGAGTATAGAGAAACTGAAGAAAGTAGTTGGAGATATTGGGACACTTAGCTGAAACTAATAACTGCTAATCATTTTTTCAACGAGAACTTCACAAGTTCTCAAATGCTTTTCGTTTGTAGATCTGATGACCAAGGTTGCACCGTATTTTCCATCTCTAGAAAACGGATAACTTCCGATGTCTACGTCTGAGAATTTGTTCTGTATCTTTTCTAGCTCTTCAGCAAAAAAACTCTCTCCAATCATGATGTCAAAAGATTGTGAATGAACAACTTCTCCTTTTTCCAAATAATCATACATTCCTTCTAACATTCCTTGCATAATTTTAGGTATTCCTGCCATGACAAACACATTTTCTATCTTGTAGCCAGGGGCTTTGGTTGCTGGGCTGTATATCAATTCTCCACCTTCTGGAATATATAGCATTTTGAGGAGTGGGTCGGTTAATTCCTTCCCTGCTAAATAATCTTGCATTTTCTTAAGTGCATCGTCATCTATTCTTGTTTTTACTCCAAATGCCTTTGCTATGCTTTCAGTTGTTATATCATCATGAGTGGGACCTATGCCTCCTGTAGTGAAAACATAATCATACCTTTTTCTAAGAGAATTAACAGACTCAATAATATCGGATTCATTATCTAAGACTACTCTTACTTCTGACAAATTTATCCCTAAATTGCCCAACCATTTAGCAAGATATGCAAGATTCTTATCTTCAGTCCTACCAGAGAGAATCTCGTCCCCGATTATAACTAAAGCTGCACGAATCACAGCTTTTCCAATGCCTTAATCCTAGCTTCCATCGGAGGATGAGTTGAAAACAAATTGATGAAGAAGTCTCCACCAGTCAAAGGATTCACTATACACAATGCTGCATTGCTAGGTGATCCACAATCCAAAGGTTTTCTATGATTTTCCCATTCTAACTTTTTCAATGCATTAACTAGGGCCCAAGGTTTGCTTGTTAATTTGGCTGCAGTTGCATCTGCATGAAATTCCCGACTACGGGAAATTGCCATCTGAAGAAGAAAGGCAGCAAGTGGAGCAGTGAGTATAACCAAAATCATGAGTGCAGGATGAACATTACGGCCTCGGCCTCCCGAAAATAGACTGTTCCACCACAACATTCGTGCAGCAAAAGCAATTGCTCCCGCAACCGTTGCTGCGACACACATAACCAAAGTATCTCTATTCTTTACATGGGCCATTTCATGCGCCATTACTCCCTCTAATTCATTGTCATCCAAAATAGACATCAAACCTGTAGTTGCTGCAACAACTGCCTTTTCGGGGTTTCGCCCAGTTGCAAACGCATTTGGTGTTGAAGAACTAACTATTGCAATTCTAGGCATTGGTAATGCATTGATATCTGCTACCTTTTTCACCATATCATATAATCTATGATTATCTTGTCTTTCTATGATTTTTGCTCCATAAGCTCTAAGAACTATAGAATCGCTATAAAAATAAGAAAAAATATTTATTAAAATGGAAATAAATAAGAAGACAATCATACCTGAAAAAGGATCACCTCCAAAATAGGCTCCAACAACAAAACCGACTATTATCATCAATATCGTCATCATGAAATATAATCCGAATAGACGTAGTAGTGCCATAATATTCGATTTTAGGCCTTATAATTAAAACTTATTTAGTCTACGTAGTGATCGTAAGTTTGTCTTTCTAGTATACGAATGGCCTCTTGTTCCACTTCAGGATTGTATCTGAATACTGGATTTGGACTATCGCCCTGAGGTCTTCTTTTAGAATCTAAACTATCTTCTGAATAAGCTCTAACTGCTTCAACCATTAATGTTGAAGCCACAACAAGTGTTTTGTAACAAAGATCATGATAATTATCACCCCTTCGGACTGGAATCTCTCTCTTTCCAACAAGATCACCAGCATCAATATCTGTGGAACAAAAATGACAACTGCTTCCTATCTTGATATTTTCATGAACACTCCATGCAGGTGATGCTGAACCCCTACATTCAGGAAGTAGTCCAGGATGTGAATTCAAAACACCTCCTCGGGCTTCGCCATATTCTAGGATATTTCCACGAATTATTCTAGTTCCACCAAATACAATCAATTCAGGATTAGCGGTTTCAATGTGTTCCATGCAATGCTCGTCATTATGTATAGGGACTTCGACAACAGGAATATTGTGATTCTTAACTTGAGAAGCTACAGTTGGACCTACTTTGTGATTTCCTATCCTGAATTCGAATTTCTCTCTTTCGATTTCACCGCCCTCCGAGAATTCCTCAATTATTAAGGATGGTTGGAAACCTGCATCTAGAAGTTGTGAAAGCATTTCACGGCCCCACGGGTGTTCCTTTATTGCTAGAAATATAAAATTCATTTTTTTGCAACGACCTTAAATTCAACAGATATAGGAGTAGGCAAAGCACCTACTTCCACTGTAGTTCTTGTCACCTCATATCCTTCAAGATATTCTGAATATATGGAATTGAACTTTTGGAAATCATTTTGCATATCTGTCAAAAATACCATGATATCGACGACATTAGACATATTCAAATTTGCAGCTTCTAAAATTGCCATTACATTGCTAAAAACGGCATGTGTTTGAGCCTCAATTCCATCTGGAATTTCATCAGTAACTGGGTGCCTAGGGCCTACTCCTGAAAGAAATACCAAATCTCCCGCCTCCTTTGCATGAACATATGCACCAACAGGTTTGGCGGCTTTATCGGTTCTAATCCCCATCTCCTTCCTCTAATGGCCCCATTCCAGGCTGATCATAGAAATCCAAAACTTCCCGATCTCCCTTGTAAAATTCAGGATCATCCTCATCATATTCCAAATCTCCTGCTGTATCCTCTGCTGGCGTTAGTGTTACCACTGCAGAGCCTGTCCCCCATACGGGTTCATAAGCCAAAATATTTCCATCATAGAGGTTGGTTTGACCCATGATAGAGGCCATCACCCAGAATGGTTTGAAGCTCACCACTTTAGGTACACGTGCCTCCTCATGAAATTGACGTGATAGTTGTGAAACATCTTCCAATCTCCCCTTTTCAAGATATTCTAAGAATTTCAGATTCCACTCATGATCCTTGAGTGAATGAATCTTATCGTCTTTTGGATCCACATCAACCGTATGGAGCCTATTCGAAAGGGCTGATACAACCACGACAACCGCTTTCTTCCCAGCATCATCTATTGCATCTCTTACAGACTTACCAAGAACTATTGTCTCAGCCCTATTAGCATACATATTACTGGACAAAATGATTGCTGGTAAACGATTGTCTGGATTTAACAGTTTAAGGGCAATTATAGAACCAGTATCTATTGGAAAACCAAAATAGGAAACTGTGCGCGCATGAAGTCCTCGCTCATTACATTTTTCAGCTGTCAGCTCAGCAAATTCTGAATCGATATTGAATTTATAGTCTATACTGCCAAGATCATGGAATTCTTCATCTACGTAAGTCCACTCCGGTTCAGGGAAAGCCTGAATCTGGTGCCCCAAAATAGAGGGCCAGAAAGTACTGTAAATTATCATAATTTCAGCATCGGTCTGTTCTATTTCCTCACGTGCTTTGTCGTAGGCATCTCTTACTTTCTGCCAGCCCACGTTCTTTTCAGGACAAAGATAGGGGTGTGGCATTCCAGGTACAAGTATTCCTTTCCGTACGTTATCGTCTCTCATACCTTAGCTCGTGGATCCCAGCCAACTATCGCATTTCCAGTTCCAATAACTGTTCCATAAGCATGAACAACAGCTTCGTACTCGGGAAAATCTAGCGCACTTAATAGCCAAGTCAAGCAGCCAGCCTCTGTTTCAGCCATTGTTTGTTCAGTGAAATCTGGTAAAAGATCAATTAATTGTCTGGATTTGCCCTGTCTCATTAAATTAATCATTTTCATATCCCAAAGATACTGGTTATGATTAGTTACATGTTCCTTACTCATATCCTCTGGAACTTCTGGCTCAACCGTAAAATGACGATGTGAAAGTGAATTACTAGATAAGAGCAATGCCTTCTTGCCTGAATCCTCAATAGCCTTACGTGTAGCCTGACCCAATTTGATCATATTAGTTTGCATAAGTTCTGAATTGAAGTAAAATTTAGATCGGTTCGAAGATATACAAACAATTGGCTTGTTCCATTCTGGATTTACCAAATGACAGCTGGTAATTGTTCCATAATCTATTCTGAAATCAGGATTTTCCATCATTTTCACAAGTAAACCAGAATCTTTTGCGTTGTCATGTATGGCTCTGGATAGTTCAACATCTACATTCAGGTCATAATTGTATCTAAACAAATTCGGAAAAATCGGATCAACGGATAAAGATTTGAATTTATCTACTCCTAAAAAATGTGTTCCTATGAAAGTTGCCCAGTGTGGAGTATGGACAATTATAACATCATAATCTTTATCGGACAAACTATTGCGTAATCTTTCGTAACCCCATCGTAGTTCTTCCCAGCCACCTTCGGATTTGGCTTCATTCTGTGGTGGATTCTCTGCATAAACCAAATGTGGAGGATGCGGTGCTAAAGCACCCATTACAATTTCTCCCTTAGACATGATAACTTACTCTTGGGCCTCGATATAATGATTTTTGGTCAAGATTTAACACATATATTTACGGCTTCAGAAAAGAATCCCAAACTCCAACGCCCACCTTCTCGTCCCACGCCACTGTCCTTAACGCCCCCAAAAGGAACACGTAGGTCGCGGTGAAGCCATGTATTGACCCAAACCATACCAGTTTCGATTCTCTCGGCAATCTTAGTTCCCCGTTCTGAATCTGCAGTCCAAACTGACCCTGCAAGACCATAAGCTGTACAATTTGCCATTTCAATAGCTTCCTCATCTGTTCCAAAAGGATGAAGTGTAACAACCGGACCAAATATTTCTTCTGTTGAAGTTCGACTCATATGACTAAGGTCTGAAACAACTGTCGGTTCCAAAAATGCTCCTTTATCAAAAGGCGAGGAAAGATTAGGACTTTTACCTCCACACAGTATTTTTCCACCTTCCCTTTGTGCTAAGTGAATATATGATTCAACTTTATCTCTGTGTTCAAGTGAAACTAAGGTACCTAAATCTGAATCTTCTGAAGAGGGATCACCAACTTTCATGCCTTTCACATAATTTACGAATTTATCTACAAAATCATCCCATATTTTATCTGAGACAAGTATACGACTACCACAAAGACAAACTTGGCCTTGATTGAGAAAACCAGCTCTCGCGATATCTGGAATCACTTTCTCTAGGTTTGTATCCTCAAGAACAATTGTTGCATTCTTTCCTCCTAATTCTAAACTTACTTTCTTGAACATAGGGGCGGCTGTTTCAGCCACTTTCCTTCCTGTCGCTGTCCCTCCAGTAAATGATATGATATTCACTTTAGGATTTTCAACTATAGCCTGACCAGTCTCTGAACCTAATCCATGAATAATATTCACAACTCCAGCTGGCAACCCAACTTCATGAATTACCTCAGCTAACAAATTTGCTGTGAGAGGTGTCAGTTCAGAAGGTTTAGCAACTACTGTATTGCCCATGACAATTGCTGGAGCAATTTTCCATGAAAGTAGATAAAGAGGTAAATTCCAAGGAGTTATCAAACCTGCAATTCCAACTGGTTTGCGAACAACATGGTTAATTGCATCTTCCATCTCAAATTTTTCATCTGTGTAATCTCTAGCAAATTCAGCAAAGAAACGAAAATTAGCAATTGAACGAGAGGCATCAACTGCTCTTGCAAGAGATATGGGTTTACCTGTATCTAATGATTCTAACGAAGCAATCTCTTCGGACTTCGATTCTAAATTATCAGCAATCCTATCTAACCATATAGCTCGCTTTTCTAAACTCAATTTAGCCCAATTTTCCCTTGCTGAATCTGCTGCACTAACTGCTTGTTCTACTTCATTTGAACTTGATTTAGGAATGTGTGCAATAATGTCTCCAGTGGCTGGATTTATGTCTTCTATCGTATTTTCAGTATCTACAAATTTACCATTGATGTAATTTTGGATAATTCTCATTCTGAACTCTTGTAATCTTCCGGATTAAAGTACCAACGATCATTATCAGGATCCCACTCATCCCAGGTGGGAATATCCTTCAATTTCTCGAGATAATTAGAAGGGACAACTCCCGGTACCAAAAATGCTTTCTGTCTTCTCAATGGATATGGATTTCTAAGTTCTAAGCCAAGTACGCCTAAAACACCTCTAGCAACGTACCAAGTGGCTTGGGGATTCCATCCATGGGCAATCTTAATCACAACACCTAATCCCTCTGGATAATCCTCGTGTACAATCGCTAAACCAAGAAGACCATCTGCACCTTCTTTCGCAATAACTTTGCCATCACAGGATTTGATTACTGTAGTATCTAATCTATTGAAACCGCCAACAAGATCAGGATTTCTTATCATTGCCTCCCAAATCCAATTACTATCTTTTTCCTTAGCCAATCCTGCATAGCAAGCTGCGAGTTCATTGACTGTATTTGACACAGTTGGAAAACCATCTCCATCACGAGCTATACGCTGAGGATTCCAATCTTTACCAAGATGATGACGAACTTGTTCCAGATAGGCAAAGAAAAAAGGATGGCTGGGCAAAGTATATCCAGCTCTATTCCATCCTTTACGGCGGCAGCCTAACAAGATAGCTGCATGTTGACCAGAAGAATTCGAATACCAACGTCTAGCACGCCTGACCTGTCTCCCAAATTGAACCAAGGGTAAATCAAGTGGCGTTTGCATCAAACCCCAATCTGATTGAGGAAGCAAAGACTGTGCCGCCTTTACGTGCTCTGAAGTCCCATTATGACTGGCGACGGAGATTGCCTTTTGATCCCAATTGAGATCCTCTAATTCCTCCGAAAAAACTCTAAGCATAAGGGGTTTCATCATCGAGCGACCATAACACAACACATTTCCTCCAAAACTGTGAATTATCTTACTACCGCTAGACCATGCAATGGCGCCGTGGATTGTAGTTTCACTCACATCATTACGTCTGTAATCAACTAATGGTTCCCATTCAACATCCCTACCCGTTGGTACATCGCCCTCAGTATCACCCAATGGACTACTAGGGTACAATTGACTGGCATCGGTAGGGTGGCTTATGCTATCAACTCCTTTACACGAGGAACAACTTTGTTCATAAATGCATCCATATTACGAATTACTCTAGGACTGTCATGGTTAAAGAAGTCAAACCAAGTCATCACGCAATCATCAGTGTGAAAACGGTCAGCTATCTGTTGGGCAACTTCTTCTACATTACCTATTACAGAATTATCTGCTGCTTTAGAGACTTTCATAGGATCAATCGTTCCTTCCAAAGCACCCCAATATGAACTCAATGACTTTTTAGCTTCTTCTTTAGCCGCTTTTGTTCTTTCAGAGTCGGACAAATTTGGCTCATCATTAACAAAAACCATCAGAGTTCTAGGCATATAATTTCTCTTCCAAGGGCCTCCATCAGAATGATAATGCTTTTTCATTCTTTCGTGGGTTGCTTCTATCAATTCAGGAGGTGTAATTGAAAGATTAAATACTTTGACTGGCCGTATTTTGTTTATTTCTTTCTGAAGCTCGGGATCATGGGAACCAAGTATCAAATCTAACAGGTCTCTATTCCAAGCTTGTGGAATGTTCTTTACGTCCTCAAAAACGTACCTATTGGGTATAGTGATGCTATCTGGTGCTTCAGAAAGTGAATCTCTATCAATCATTGCGCGTTGAACTTTTTCCCAATCTTCATCGCTACGGAAATTGGAACGTGTAAGAATTGTCTTTCTTATCATCCCACTGTTAACTATCTCCCCATTCAATAAACGCAGAAATATCTCACATGCTTCGGCAAAAATCTGTCCTCGTAAAGCTGGCCATGCAGCCTCTTCAACCGAATCACGTGGGACTATCCCATATGGGCGTGCCATAAATTCAAACCGTCCTGCCGAAAATCCAATTCTCAACTTGCGTTTTTCATTTTCATTAAGTCCATGGAGTGCTAAAAAAGCTCCAACGCGTTCTGATATTCCGACTGGTCCACCATGAGTAAGAAGACTCATTACTGCTGAACCTACGTTTATCCTCTTAGTCTTACTAAACATCAAATGAGCAAGCTGAAAGAAATCAGTGCATAATCCCACTTCACCCTCCCAATGTGGGACTACCGGATTCTTATTCATTTTTTGAACTTCGGTAGACAAATGTGCTTGTGCAACCCAAGCCGTTCCAAATCCAAAACTATCTGCAGCTTGTAATTGATCGAAAAAATTAGAAAACATTGTGCTTTCATCTGGAGTGTGACCTTCTACAGGTGTTTGAGCAATCGACAAAAAAATGTCAAAATCCATTAGATTGAACCTGTTCTTCCACCATCTACAGGAATACTAACACCTCTGATGAAACTAGCCGCTGGCGAAGCTATGAAGGCAATGACTTTGCCAAGCTCAGAAGGATCTGCTAAACGCCCTTCGGGAACTGTGCTTAACCAAGCTTTTTCAACATCATCTGGACTTATTCCCTTTTGTTCTGAAAGTGTCATCTTTAACTCACCAAGACGTTCTGTGTCCGTGAATCCTGGAAGAATGTTGTTAATGGTGATATTGGGAGGCAATTCATTAGAATATGATTTTGACCAAGATGCCATAGCTCCTCTTATGGTGTTACTAACTCCAAGTCCAACAATTGGCTCTTTTACAGATGTAGAGATAATATTGATTATCCTACCATAATCAGATTCCATCATTCCTGGAAGAAGTAGCTTTACTAATGTTTGAGATGCCAAAACATGTCTTCGAAATGCTTTTTCAAAGTCTTCAGGATTAGCATCTATTATAGCTCCAGACGGGGGGCCACCTGAATTATTGATAAGTATCTGAAATATGCCATTTTCATCAATTTCTCTTTTTATACTTGTCGTTAATAAATCAATATCTTCTAAATCACATCTAATTGAACTATCTCCTGATGCACTTCTTGACAAAATAACAGTGCTGGCGCCACACTCTTCAAGAGCAATTGCCGCAGCTCTGCCAATTCCCTTTGTACCTCCGCAAACTAATGCCCTTTTCCCACCAAGATCAATCATTCACTGCCCTCCCAGCGAGAAAATATATCTGAATCATATCCAAGCAAATCTAAGATGCGCCCGACAATAAAATCAATATTGTCCTCCAGTGTCTTAGGTTTATTGTAGAAAGGAGGAGAAGCTGGGGCAATTATGGCACCTGCATTCGATAATTTTAGCATGTTGTCTATGTATATTGTGCTCAATGGCGTCTCTCTAGGGACTAAAATCAATTGGCGCCGTTCCTTAAGCATAACTAATGCGGCTCGAGTAACAAGATTGTCTGATATGCCTGCAGCCAATTTTCCTAGAGTAGTGCCCGAACAGGGAACAATAGCCATGGCCTTAGCTTTGAAAGAACCCGACGCTATACTAGCGGCAAGATTATTATTTTCATGTACCACATCTGCCAAGGCAAGAACTGATTTCCAGCTACGGCCATCACCCTCATGCTTGTTTACCAACTCTGCTGAAGGGCTGCAAGTCAAGTGGACTTCGACGTCAAACTCTTTCA
>CAYSOH010000013.1:9226-15988 GCA_964432625.1 uncultured archaeon | reverse complement strand
GTTGAAGAAGAGGAAAATAAATAGAATAACTTTTATATATTGCTACTAAACTATAGGTTTACAACTCAAGGTTGTCTACTGAGGTAAAAAATGAACAGAAAACGTAGAGATGAGGCGGACGATTGGTTCCGTGGAGGAGATTGGAATATAGAGGATATATTCAGTAATTTGGATAGTGAATTCCAAAAGATGCGAAAACAAATGGACAGTTTGATGAGAGATGCTGTAGAAGGTAATTTACCTGAAAATTCAAGGAAGAATCCATTTGTGTTTGGCTTTTCTGTAAAGGCAGGACCAGATGGTTTCCCTGTCTTTGAGGATTTTGGAAATAAATTCAGTCCATTCAGAAAGCAGGGTGAAAAACCAATCGTTGATACTAGGAGAGAACCATTGACTGATATCAATGAAACTGATGATCAAATTGCAATTACAGTCGAACTTCCAGGCGTTAGCAAAGATGATATTGACATTAATGTAATGGAAGATAAAGTTGAAGTGAATGTTAAGACAGAATCTAGAAAATATTTCAAAAGTATCGATTTAAAGTCTCCAGTTGAAACAAAATCTTCTAAAGCGACATATACCAATGGGATTTTGGATCTGGTCCTCACTAAGAAGGAGTCAGATGTTCCTAAAGGTACAAAAGTAAAAGTAGACTAGATATTGGAGGGAGGGGGCCCGCCTATGACAGTCTTTTCAGTCTTTCAGTTCCATTCAGAGTGTGGATTTTATCAACAATTTGCCGTGGAACTGCCTGTTCCCAACCATCACCCTCCATCATCGCCTGACGGATGGAAGAACCCTCCCAGTCCTCGCGGTTAACAAATTCTGGAATTACAACGTTATGCCCAGCTTCTCTAAACAATCTTTGCACTAATGCATTTCCACTGTAGATGTAATCAAATTCAGGAATGAATGTTTCTAGATGTGATACATACTTATCATTATCATTGATGTCCGGGATTTCGCAAATTTCATATTTAGTACCAAGTTCGTCTAGTATGAGTTTTATCATTGCTATTCTTTCTTGGCTTGTAAAGGGATTATTCAATGTGTTTCCTTCTTCTGATGAACCTATACCAATTACAGGTAATAATCCTTCTTTCATGACCTCTTGAACAACATTTAAGTGTCCTAAATGGAATGGTTGGAACCTACCTAAAATCAATCCTTTTTTCATTTGACTTTGATAAGTTCTTGATTGCCCATCCACTTCTGCAATGCTTTAGGTATGGCCACGCTTCCATCTGCCTGTTGATTATTCTCCAGAATGGAAGCCAATGCTCTTGTGGTGGCTACCGCCGTAGCATTCAGAGTATGAGGATAATCCGTTCCTTCAGTAGTACGGTATCTCATGTTTAGCCTAACACTTTGATATGATCTACAGTTGCTTGCACTAACAACTTCTTTCCATTGTTGTGACGCAGGCATCCAAGCTTCCAGATCAAATTTACGTGCAGCTACAGTTCCTATATCTCCCGTACAGATGTCCACTATCCGGAATGGAATTTCAAGGCCTTCGAATATTTTTGTAGCATTGACAACTAATTCTTGATGGAGTTCTTCTGAATCTTCTGGCTTACAAATGATGACTTGTTCCACTTTAGCGAATTGGTGTACCCTCCATATTCCCCTGTCGCTGAGACCGTGTGCACCAACCTCTTTCCTGAAATTGGTAGATATTCCTGCATATCGAAGAGGTTCATCCTTTATCTCCACTATTTCGTTCTTGAACCTAGAGGTCAGTGGATGTTCTGAGGTTGCAATCAAGTAAAGATCATGGTCTTCAACCTTGTACATCACCTCTTCAAAATCATTGAGATCAACGACTCCTTCGTAAGCTTCTCTATTCATCATGAATGGTGGGATTGTCAATGAGTATCCACTTTCACAAAGCACTTCAGTGGCGTAGTTTATCAGAGCCAGTTCCAGCCTTGCAAGATCACCAGTAAGAAAATAGAATCGTCTCCCAGCTATATTTGCAGCTCTTTTTAGATCCGCACCTTCTATGGCCTCCATTACATCTTGATGAGGTTTTGCTTCACCTTCATTCCTAGCTGGACCATGAATTGACATCTCCAGATTTCCTCCCTCATCCGTACCTTTTGGAACTTTCTTATCTAGTATGTTAGGCACCTGCATTCTAGCCCGTTCTCTTAGCTCAAGAGCGCTTTTGGTTTTACTTTCATTCTCGACAAGTCTTTTCTTTATATCAGACATTTTCTGAAGAGGTTCATTACCATCCTTTCCTTTCTTTTTCAGTTCCCCTATTTTTTTTGAGATGGAATTTCTTTGAGCTCTCAGTTTGTTTCCCTCATCTATTAAATCTCTCCATTTTTGGTCGTTCCGAAGAACTTCCTTGGCGTTATCATCAACCATGTTTCTTTTCTTCAGGTCATCAAAAATCGCCTTCGAATTTTCCCTAAATACTTTCATTTCAAGCATTGTGGTGTTAGAGAAGCGATGTCTTTATGAACATGCTCCATTGGAATTCATGCTTCTTTTACGTGGAGCCACGGAAGTTGTCACGCCATCAGCCACTACATCTCCTCTTTTTGGAGAAGCAATGGGCCAGGTTGAAAGACACTCTTACACAGACGTTTTGATTGATGGTGATAAGATTGTGAAAATAGGCCAAAATATTGATGCCTCTGATGCTAAAGTAATTGATGTTAGTGGTAAGGTGATACTTCCAGGCTTTGTTGATCCTCATACTCATCTAGTATGGGCCGGATCACGGGAGCATGAGTTAGAATGGAAATTGCAAGGCCGTACTTATCAAGAAATCCTATCAGATGGTGGAGGAATTCTCCGCACAGTCAAGGAGACACGGACTTCGAATGAAGAAGAGCTTCAGGCCGAATCATTGATTCGTTTCAAGAATGCGATTAATCACGGTACGACTACAATTGAGATAAAGTCCGGATATGGTCTTGACACTGAAACTGAACTTAAACAGTTAAGAGTTGCAAATTGGCTTGGCAGTCTTGGCTTGGCCGAAACAGTCACTACCTTCATGGGTGCTCACGCAGTCCCCGAGGAAGTAGATCGCAGAGAGTACATTTCTCATGTTATTGATATGCTTCCCAAAATCAAGGATATGGCAGTATTCTGTGATATATTCTGTGAAGAGGGGGCTTTCACAGAGGAGGAATCTAGAAAGGTACTAGAGTCTGCAAGAGAACATGGCCTTGGTCTTAAGATACATGCAGATGAGTTTGGTGATACTGGTGGAGGTAGTTTAGCCGCTGAATTAGGAGTTATTAGTGCAGATCATCTTGCAGGTTCGACTCTGGACACCATTCAAGCCTTGTGTAAGGCCGGTACGATTGGAGTTCTTCTTCCAGGGACACCACTGGCAATATTATCAGATCACTTTGCTCCTGCTAGGAAAATGATAGCTAATAATTTGCCAATAGCATTAGCAACCGACTGCAATCCCAATTGTTACACTGAGTCAATGCAACTTGTTCAGCAATTAGGGGTTTTTAGAATGGGTATGACTCCTGCAGAAACCCTAGTGTCTTCAACAATAAATGCTGCTTTTGCCATAGGAAAGAAAGACAGAGGTTGTATCGCTGAAGGATGGCGTGCAGACCTTCTTATTTGTGATATTCCTGATTACCGTCATCTAACATATCATTTCGGAATCAATCATGTTGAGACAGTTATTATTGGCGGAAGAGTTATAGATGCCTGAACCATTAAAACGAGCTGGAAAGGCCCTTTGGGACATTTCACTCTATACCTTATCAATTCCTGAACGATATCTTCGAGGTTTGACAGCGCTCACAGGTGGTATGCTCAAAGAAACCAGTAATCTGGTCTTACCTGATTTTGTGAGAGACACTACAACCTACAACATATTTGTTGGAAATCTTCTTCGTTTCGCAGTCGAGAATGTCGGTGGAGTCAAAGGTCTCTATGACGAAGAAGGCCTTGAAGGTGAATATGCGACAAGAAAATTGCTTGGCAATGCAATAGAAGGCGTTGGTATAGCTACAGTCCATGTTTCACCATTATGGGTGTTTGCGTTCTTCGCAGATTCAGTGAAGGGAGGTCAAGCCTATCTAGATCGATTACAAAATGAATTGGTTGAAAAAGGATACATAGAATCCAATAAGTTGTCCAGTTCGTTACAAGAATTGTTAGATGGATTGGAGAAAACGACATCAAGCTTTGCACAGAACATAGACACTCCCCCTCTTTCACGAGATGAGATTATGGAGAATGTTCACGAGATAAGGGAATCAATTGGTGAATTGTTTTCTAGAACTGGCAGAACTGCAGGAGACATAACTGAAGAAGTTGGCAATGTCATGCAGGATTTCCTCGATACTGCAACTGAAGAAGGCCAATCTCTTCTCGAATTGGGAGGTGTACTAACTTTGCAGGCAACTTCTCGAGCTAAGCAGGCCGCAGGAGTTGCAGTCACAGCACCGCAGGTGGCTGGAAAGATGTTATATGAGAATATTTTAGTCTACTATAAAGACACATTATCAGATATTCATAATCATGGTTACGCTAGGGTAGTTAGTGAGACCATTAATCCCTATGGGAATGCTATAATCAATCAATTTAGTACTGACAAAGAGACTTGGACCGAAAAGCTATTCCGTGGTTCAGCACGCAGTATCCAGCGTATTTTTGGAATGCAAACCTCCAAATAGTAGCCCAGAAAAGAGGTAGAGCTGGACTTGGCTGGGGAGCTAGGCGTACCCTGTGACCCTCAATCGCCTTTAGGGGGAGCGACAGCTGGTGGCGGCGCACCCAGTGGGCTGTCTAATCCGCATTTCAACTGAGATATCCTGTCCCTCGGGGTTGCAGGTGATTGCAGAGATTTACCGGAGGGTGGATTTCGGATCTTCATCATGGAAATCGGGTCAGGCCCGGAAGGGAGCAGCCTTACCGTGGACTTCCGACGCTCGAGTGGGTTGCGGGGTTGAGAAGGAGTGCGGTGTCTGACATTCTGCCAGGACGACAACGCCAGTGGTCTGGCACTTATTTTCCTATACCTCTTAGCCATTTTTTCCCAGGTTCCCATTCAGTGAACATGGTCATCAACATTCCCAATAGAGTCATTATCGTTCCAGTCCAAACTAAAATAATACCTGGAATTTCTCTTATAGTTATTGTAGCTGTACTTTCTTCGGGATCGGCACTATTCAATGTAATATAGATATCACGGTCAAGTTCATGTTTCAGATAGACTCCTCCCGAAACTATTCCTTTAGATATTTGATCATTGACAATCTCTTTTCCCTCCTCAGTAATTATTACAAATGCAATAACTCTAAACTCATCAGATTCAGTTACCATTTCAATCTCTTCTAGTTCTATAACAAATTCTCCCACAGGTTTTCTTTCGCCTTCCTGTAGAGTTACAGTGTTTTCAGTATCCAATCCATAAGAAAGACAATATCCAATCAGGATTAGCATCATTCCCAAGTGTGCAGTATATGGCCCCCAGGCTCTCAACATGGGAAGCAATTTCTTGGTCCGGTACCTCCACATGTACCTAAAGATGGAAAATCCACAAATGAAAGCCCAAGGTATCATCGCACCTACCATCCAACTACTTCCTTCAGACATTAATGCATAGGTTAGACTGAAAACAATTCCAAGTCCGACAACTACCAAGATTTTC
This sequence comes from uncultured archaeon, assembly GCA_964432625.1. Taxonomy (GTDB): domain Archaea; phylum Thermoplasmatota; class Poseidoniia; order MGIII; family CG-Epi1; genus CG-Epi1. The sequence continues at coordinate 10,341 of CAYSOH010000013.1, read as the reverse complement.
TGTAAATCGATGAAGGGCCTCAGTGTGTGTATTGTAAAAATTGCCGCAAGAATTATGACAAAAGGAGCCAATCTCACTTCAAAAACTTCTGGAGCCATGTATCCATTTACTCTAACTAGAAGCAGAACAAAAGTTACAGTCAGTATCAAGAGTTGAGTGTATATTGCTGCAAAGAAGGTATTATCTTCACTAAAATAATCATTCAGAGTATTGTATTCCTTTCGTTTTTCAGGTTCTTTTTTGCTGTATTTAGAAAATGCTAATCCAAAGGTTATGATTATAGACATTATCATTAGTATTGAAAAGCCTCTAACAGAAACATCGTTTTCAAGTACATATCCTAAACGACTCCAGGCTCCTCCCGTCTCTTCTACAATGAATGCATGTACTGATGACCAGATTCCTCCCCTTGTAACAAACGACTCAAACAGTACTAGCACAAATGTAAGCATTGCCAAAAGTGGACCTAGTACTTGGTAATCTTTCTTGCGTCTAGACATAACAGAGGTGTGTAACAGGCTAGTCATTGCCAACCAAGGCAATAATCCTGCAGTTTCTACAGGATCCCATGCCCAGTAACCTCCCCATCCAAGTGTTACATATGCCCAATAACCTCCAAGAGCTAGAGCTAGACTCATGCCTATCCAAGCCCCTCTTCCCCACCTTTTGATAGTATCATTCCATTTTCGATTCTCAGTTATTAGATATGCTATTCCAGAGGCATAAAGGAGTACAATCATTCCATAAGATACAAAGATTATTGGTGGGTGGATTATCATGTATGGTGATAGTAAAACTGGATTCAATCCATTTCCAATAATCGGTACAGTTTCGTTTAAACTAAAAGGATTGATAAAAATCTGAATGATGCAAAAGGCTAGAAGTATAACACAACCTACAACAGAAGTTATCTGTATTTGTTCATCATCTTCTGCGTACCATCTTCTTTCAAGATTTAGGGATAGGATGGTTGCCCAAGCCCATAGCAACAAGGTCCCATCTCTTCCAGCCCAAACACCAGCTATTTTGTATCCTAAAGACAAAGTTTCTGCTGAGTAATCAGATACATATTCAAATCTTAAATCCGTTTTCAAGAAATAATAAAATAGTAGAAT
>CAYSOH010000013.1:0-9126 GCA_964432625.1 uncultured archaeon | reverse complement strand
ATCAATATTCGTTTCATGTTTCTTATCTCATTTGTATGACCGTGACTTTATTAGTCTTTTTCACTATTTTTCTTCCATCGTATCCATGATATGGCAAAACATGCAGCACCAAGCCACATAAGGAATGGATACAGCGCATCCAACCACATCAAGAGTCCCGATTCCTCATTGATATCCGCTACTGATACAATTGTTGTACATAGCAGGCATATGATTCCAAGTACTAATAATGGTTGATAATCTTGCTTAATATCCATAAGTCAGTACCCCAATCTGATTAAAGGGTTATATTATGGTTGACCTAATTGAAACAAATGCATAGGGTCTGTATGGGGGGCACTTTCGATCCGTTTCATATTGGACATGAAGCCTTAATTCAGAAAGCTGTTGATGTTGGGCGAGAAGTTTTGATTGGTTTAACCACAGATAAGCGCGCTAAACAGGGCAGACAAAACTATAGAATTTCTTCCTACACAGATAGAAAGAGTGCACTTGATTCTTGGCTGCAATCACAGGCTATCCATGATAGAGTAGAAATTGTCCCTTTGGAAAATAACTGGGGCCCGGCTGCACTTGGAGAGGCCTTTGACGCCATAATCGTTTCAAAAGAGACAGAAAATATGGCAAATGAGCTAAATCAATCTCGCAAAGAAAGTGGTATTGCGCCTTTGAAAGTAATTGTGGTACCGATGGTAGCTGCCTACGATGGTGATAGAATTAGTAGCAGTCGTATAAGGTCTGGAGAAATAGATTCCAGAGGCAACAAAGCCTAAGCCTTATAGACACCCTCCAGATGCGACGCAATCTAGCATTAGGTTAGGGAGAATTAAGATGGTTGAAGAGCAGATTTCAAATTTATCACAGGATATCCGAAGTACGATTGCAGAGGATTCATCAGTTCCAAGGAATGTGAGGTCTAATGTAGTTACAGGTCTGGAAACTTATTTGCTTAACAAGAAAGACGATTTGGATCTTAGAGTGTATTCCACAATATCGGTTTTAGAGGAGCAAATTAACGATACTAATATCCCTCAACACGCCCGCACTCGTTTATTTGAATTCATAAGGGACCTTGAAGGTATTGCACGCAAGTGGGAGAAAAGCTCGTAGTTGTCCCCACGATTCTATTTTTTTCGAAGGGATACCTATTTATGACCTTTTATTGCTAAAGATAGTGTGAACAGAAGCCAATTTGTATCATTGATTCTGTCTTTTGCGCTATTGGGCCCGTTATTCTCTTGGTCTCCTAGTTCAGCAGAAGAGGTAGAAGACCAAGAGCAAGATGTTGCCCTTTATCTTTACACTTACAATGGCATCGGTCGACTTCATACAATGGAAACGGGAGGCCATGGAGATGCAGATCAGGTAACAATTCAGCCAGGAAGTAGTGCCTACTTCGCTTTGAATATAAGTTTGCAGGCAGATTTACCGGTCAAGTCATACCGGACGGATGTTGGTTTTCATCTTTATCTGTATGCTAATTCAGGAAGTGCACTTGATAATGGACACTTGAACCTCTTAGTTAGAGATGGTACAACAATGACAGGTGGTGAGCTTCTTGCTAGCGGAGATATGAATATTCCAACTTTGTTTGCTTCGAATAATGAGGCACATGTAGACATTTATTGGGAAGATGATGCTGGCCCCACATATACATTTGACGCGAATAATTACATAGTCCTTGAACTCGAAAACGATGGGGACAATACTGTGACTATAAACCTAGACACGGGGAAAAGTGGTGATTCCCCATCGCGTTTGATAACTAGTACTAATCCTGTAAGAGACATTACGGTGTATACACAATCCTATAATCTGGCAACACCTGATCCAGAGGACTTGGTTGATACTGAGCACTTCAAACCTAATCTTCCTTCCGACATTTCCAAGATGTTTGTTTCAGGAACCGCTTTGAATGCTTTTGGTACTTATGACATAACTGCCTTTAAGGTAGAAATCTTTGACTCTGATGATAGTGAATTATTTGTTGGTGAGACCGAAATAGATGAACCTGATGATGAGACGGGGACCAATCAATTTGAAGAAATTGTTTGGAATTACAATGACCCTGCTGAACCTTCACAGAAGCACAAGGGAAAGGGAATCTATACCGTGCTTGTATCAGCTATAAATCAGCAAGGTAATGAATTTTCTTTGGAAACGTCAATTCAGATGGATGCCTATGGAGTATATCTTCACACTCCAGAACCAGATCAGAATGTGGCAGTTGGCGGAGATGTTGAGTACCAGATATTTGTTATGAATGCTGGAGACGAGACCGATCAATTTACCATAACTCCAAGCGAAACATCAGATAATTGGGCAGTTAGTCCCGAAACTTGGACGAGTAGCAGTCTAAGCCCAGGAGATGAACAGGCCATAACTTTCACTGTATCTGCCTCCGATTCAACAGACATGGTTGGAAAGAGTACCACGATTCAGTTCCGGGGAGAATCTGGAGAAGCAGTTATCGATGAAATATTTGATTTAGATGCAACTGTTACCGTCGGTGCCGAATATGAGATTGCTTTGTATTTTGAAGATGCAACTTCAGGTCAAGCCGTATCAAATCTCAATTCTGTAGGGGTTGCCGGTGAGTGGAATCAGTACATGTTAAGTGTATCCAATCAGGGCCAAGCCACGGACGGTGTTCAATTACTAGCGCAAGATGTTCCACCTGATTGGGAAGTCAAGTTTGAGTATGGCAGTCTTAACGCAGGTTCAATAACAGTTGAGAACATACCTCGCCCAGGTGATGGAGACAATATAGCAAATGTAACAGTATGGGTTAAACCAGCCCAAGGGGGAACTATTGAAACTGCTGACATTGAATTAATCGGAATATCTCAAGGCAACACTAGCAAGAGTGACAGTTCGACTTTGTCAGTCACACGTACATTTGGTCTTGTTCTAAGTGCGACTCCTACGAGTGGTATTTTTGATCGCAAAGTAGCTGGAGAGACTTTTGATATTGACTTACTCTTGGAGTCTGCCGTTGAAGACGAGCGTACAATTAGATTATATATTCCAGATGAAGATGAAGAAGGTGGATTACCCAGTGGCTGGTCATATAGTTTCAAGGAGAATGGAGCTACAGTAACTGAAACCAATTTAGCAGGTGGTGAAAGTAAAGTTCTAGTTCTCTTGATTACTGTTGGCAGTCAGGCCGTTTATTCAGATACAGGTTATTCCTTTGATGCAATGGCACAGGATCTTTCAGATTCTACAGTTCTTGCCCGCCAGGAAATAACGGTCGTGCTCAATTTGGAGTCGGGTTTTTCATTATCTTCAGTGAGATATAAGGAGACACTGAAACCAGGTGATAGCCATACGTTTTATTTGAATATTGACAACATTGCTAACGGCAAAGACATCTTCACGCTTTCAGCACAACATCCGTCAGGCTGGCGCGTTCTATTTCCGGATGGAAACATTGTTGAGATTGAGGCAGGACGTTCACAGTCAGTCCCTATTCAAATTACAGTAAGTGACGAAGCTAAGGATGGTGATCAGGAAAGTGTAGTGATACTAGTAGATAGCCAATTAGCCAATGAGGAACAGAAAAAAAGCTTTGTTGTTGATGTCGAGCAAGGATTTACGTCTAGATTATCATCAGCACTTACAGACTTATGGTACATTTTTGTCTTCTTGGGTTTAATTATCATTGTTGGTATTGCAACTCAGTATCGTCAAGATGATGACTGGGATGAAGATTATTCTGATGATGAACCAGCACCAGCCAAAACTGACGAATCATCTGAAGACTGGGACGACTGGAAGTAGGTAACTTCGAATGGCAGTTTCATTGACCTACCTAGGCGGAGCATCAGAAGTTGGTAGAGTAGGAGCAGTTTTGGAAGGAGATGAAGGGAGACTTCTTCTGGACTATGGAATTCAACCAGATGACCCTCCCAAATTTCCACTCCCAGCTCCTGATGTGGATGCACTTTTGCTAACACATGCTCATTTGGATCATTGCGGTTTAGTTCCAGATGTAGCAAGTCGTGGAACACCAATAGTATCAACACCAGTAACAGGAGCGCTTGCAGAAAGAATGGCCGAAGACACGCTTCGAGTATCTGAGTTGGAAAATTATCCTCGCCCTTTCCATCCTACAGCTATAGGCGATCTTAATCACTACTTAAGACCATCAAAACCGGGGAGAGTTGAATACAGAGGGGGCTTTGAATTTCAAATGTTTAATGCAGGCCATATTCCTGGTGCCGTAATGTTTAATTTTCCTCAACAGGATTTCTTATTTACAGGTGATATCCATACAGTTGATACGCAATTGACTAGGGCCGCTAAGCCTAGACCCTGTAAGACACTTGCAATAGAATCAACATATGGTGGACGAGAGCATCCCGATAGAAAAGAGATAGAATCAGAGTTGGTGGATTCTATTGAGGAAGTAGTGAACTCAGGGGGCAAGGTCATCCTCCCATCTTTTGGGCTTGGCCGTTCTCAAGAATTATTGATGCTTACTCGCAGTTTGGGTCTAGAAGTGTGGCTTGATGGGATGGGTCGCGACATAGCCAGAATTCTCCAGAAGTATCCAGGTTCTATTAGAGATGTACCATCTTTACACAAAGCCATTCGTCAGACAAATTTTGTGAAGTATAGTCGTCAAAGAGATGCGGCATTGAATGGAGACGTAATAGTGACCACTTCAGGGATGCTCAATGGAGGCCCAGTCCTACATTACTTGTCAAAGCTACGCAAGGACCCATCATCAGCTGTTTTTCTAACGGGTTTTCAAGTTCCTGGAACTAATGGGCATCTTTTGAAAGAAACAGGCAAGATAAGGTTGAACCGCAGCCCAGAATCTCCAGCTTTTGATCTCCAATGTCATTACAAGTCATTTGATTTAAGTGGTCATGCAGGCCACAGCCAAATTGTTGATTTTGTAAACAAATGTAATCCTGAAAAGGTAATACTATATCATGGAGATAATCGTGAGGCTTTTCTTGATGATTTAAAGGAATACGATTTAGTTCTTCCTAAGGAAAACGAACCGATCGATATATCCTAGGATTCTTCAGTTTCGTAATCAGCTCCAATAAACATTCTAATAAATCCTAAGAGCATGAAGAAAATCAATGAAGTGAATACAATCCCGTATGGCCCTTGTAGCTCTATAGAGTCTTGTATTCTGCCATCTGAGGTCGCTAGATAGTCATTTACATTGATTACAATTTCCGCCAATGTGAATGTAATGACTAGCATAACAGCTAGATTGATAAGATAACTTACAAACAAGCTTCTCAAAGTTCTGGAAACTCCTTTCCTCTGTGCATCGGTTAGTAGTGACATGTCTAAGCCAGCAGGCTTGAATTGGTTTGCATAATTCTCGTACTTTATTGCAGCATAGGACAGTTCAATATATATCACAAATCCTAAACCGATAAAGATTCCACTTGCAAGATATTGTTCCCAAGTTTTTTCTTCTGTTATTGCTTCGTAACCACAGTAATCAGCATCCGAATAATCAAGACAGAGGTTTGGATTATAAAGAAATCCGATGATTATTGCTAAAGCAATTGAACCTGCTATAGCCCATCCTTTTCTTTTCCATATTCCATAGGATCCCAAAAAGGCAAATGAACCAAAGATAAGATTTGAGGCCCTTATAGTCGCGTCATCAATTCTTTTCTCGCTTTCTGCCTTATCCTCATACAATATTCTTACAGGCTTCCATTGCCACTTTTCATCCTCCCCTTTGGCAGGAATCACACTATCTCCCATTTCCCAATTCAGTGCAGGATCAGAGATATAGTGGAAGCCTAATAGAAAAGTTCCCAAAAGTAGAAAAAACTTGTATTTTCCTTTGAACAAAGTAAAGATGTAGAATAAGAATCCTGCTAAACCACTCCACATTACAAATATTGAAGGGTCTGGTTTGAATCCAGTTATTGTATTCCTAGCATATTTAGTTATAAGAGAATCAAGGGGATTGTGATAGTTGTAGAATTCAACAATAACAAATATCAGCGATAGACTAGAAACAATCTTAATTGCAAATATGATTGGATAATCACCTATCAAGTCCCTGTAGTTGATGACTTCTTCTATCTTTGGAATTCTGCTACGTTTTTCTTCAACTTCTTCCATTTAGCCCCCCTGTAGAACAGTGTTGACAGATTCATCAGATTTCCAGTCACCAACGTCCATTCCAAAGCTTCTGATTTCAGAGACCATGTTTTCCCTTTCCATACGAGCAATTAGTAATGGCTCATCAGGAATTCTCTTCATTTTTTCTTCAAAGTCGAGACTTGATGGTGAAATAGTAGTTATAGTGTAACCTCGACTTATGGTGCTGGTAAAAGCCTCTGAAATAGTATGATCATCATCTAACGAACTGAATAGAATAATTGGAGAGCCACTAGGTATGTAGGGCAAGGCATCCCTTAGGACAATTTCCAAAGTCAGATTACCTTTAGGAACTACACTTGAGAGCGATGTTAGAATTTTGAAGAGATGGTGTTCTCCACGATCTAGATCAACTCTTTCCACCCCGTCACCATAGATCATAAGGGCAACGTTGTTTCTTTCATCCAGAAGCTGTTTTGCATAAGTTGCAGCTCCCCTACATGACATTTCCAGAGGCGTGTCTTTACCACCTCCGACAGCAGAAACTTCTCGAGCATCAACCAATAGAATCACATCCATTACGTCTTCTCTTACAGTCTCATTTACCATCATTTTCCCTTTTTTAGCTAAGGCCTTCCAGTTTACAGATCTCAGAGAATCACCCGGAACGAATTCTCTGAGTGAATAAAATTCAGTTCCAGAACCTATGACATTAAGTGGCATTGCACCAGATAGTAGTTTGGGAGCTCTGGATTTTATAATTTGATATTCCAATACTTCTATTTCTGGGAAAACAGAAAAGCTATGGACAGAGTCTTCAATCTTTTCGTTGTAGAAAAGATCAAAGGCATCTTTCACCCTCATTTTGACAGGTCCTAAATGATAATGCCCTCTAATTGGAAGCTTAAGTGTATACTCAAAGGAAACTTCTTGCCAAGGTTTCATGTAAAGCAGAGTGTAGTTAGAGCCTTTGATTATTCTTGCTTGAGGTGGCAGATCATCATAAATTTCAACAAATCCTATACCTAGTCCTGTATTCTTGATTATGAATTTAACACTCATAGTCCCGTCTTCAAAAATATTGTCAGATGTTGTTTCCCTTCTTATTTTCACGTTCGGCATCCATACATCGAGAAAGCTAGACAAAACAACAAAGGTCAGCATCACTAGTCCTGCACTTATGAACAGATAGTTTAGTCTAATGAGGCCAGCTAATGTCAGGAATAGGGCTCCACCAGCGACTGCAGCTGCTTTTTTGCTCCACATTCAGTCTTCTAGTTGTCCTTGTGTTGTTGGTACTTCCACTTCTTCCAGAATCTGAGAAACAATTTCTTCTGTTTTAACACCTTTTATGCGAGGCTCTGGTTTTAGTATTATTCTGTGTCTCAAAGTATAGATACTCAATCTTTTGATATCATCAGGTAATACATAATCTCTACCGTTAAGAACTGCTAAAGCTCGAGATAATTTGAATAGTGCTTGAGCCCCCCTTGGGGACGATCCCACTTTCACTCTTGGATCCTCTCTAGTTCTATTTATTATCTCAACAATGTACTCAATTATTGCATCATCTATTTGCACTTTCTCAAGGCTCTGTTGCATCTCACGCAGCTTCTCAGGAGTTGTTATTGCTTTTATTTCATGCTCATCCTTTCCTCTTTGCTTACGCTTGATTAGAATGGCTCTTTCAATTGGCCTTCCAGGATATCCAACAGATAATTTCATCATGAAACGGTCAAGCTGTGCGTCAGGTAGAGGGTAGGTACCTTCGGATTCTATTGGGTTTTGTGTTGCAAGGGTAACGAAAGGCTCAGGAAGTTTGTGAGTATCACCTTCTATCGTCACCTGATGTTCCTGCATAGCTTCGAGTAAAGCTGCCTGAGTCTTTGGTGGTGCCCTGTTAATTTCATCGGCTAAAAGAAGATTACAGAACAAAGGTCCTTTTCGGAATTGGAATTTTTGATCTTTCTGGTTCCAAATGTAAATTCCAGTTATGTCAGCAGGAAGTAGGTCAGGAGTGAATTGTACTCTTTTAAAATTTATACCTAGAGCTTGTGCAAACGTGTTTGATAGCAAAGTTTTTGCTAGTCCCGGATTATCCTCAAAGAGAGTATTTCCACCGGCTAGTATGCCTACGGCACACAAATCCAGTACAGGCCTTTTACCCATTACGACTTGCTCAACCTCACCAAGTACTCCGTGCATCAAATCATGTGTCTCTTGTAATGAAGGCTCCATGACATATGTTTGTACTGCATCACTTTGCTCTTCAGTCTCAGCTTCCGCTTCTTCTGGCTTTTCTTCTTCTTCCTTTTTCTTTTTTCCGAACAGGCTCATTTTTTCCACCCTCTAATGGATTTTTCGACCTCTTTCAAGGTCATATTCTTTTCATTATTGATAATGAATCTAATTAACACTGGATCCTTCACCATTTCTTCTAGCTTGGAAGGAGGCAGCATTTCAAACTCTTCTCTTGAAAAACCATGTGTTATTCTTACTTTGTCAATAAACACTTCTTTCATGGTTTCTGGATGAGTGTAATGTGCATGAGGCACTCTAAAACGGGATAGTCTCCCTTCATATATGTTAAACATGTGCCTCCAAGGTTTTGGATTCTCAACTCTTAACATCACCAATTGTAGCAATAGAATTATGGCTCCTAAGAATATTATTCCGAGTGATTCACTGCTACTTACATATCCTAGGACTCCAAAAAGCTGAACATAAACTAAAGAGATAAGATCCGATTGTATGTGTCTACTCTCATCAAATATGATTGTTTGCTTTTCACCGTTGCTAAGATATTCGATCATCGATAAAATGAATTCACGATTATCTAGTTGGTTGTAGTATTGATTTGTGAATATGCTAGTATCGGACACAAATATCACTTTTCCGCTGCCTACATTTGCCTCGGCTACAACAGGTCTTCCGTAAGAAACGTTGTCACGGTAAGTGCTCTCGCCACTTCCACCTTCACCATCTTGATTTAGATCCACAAATCCTTGCTGGCTAGAGTGTGCTAGTTCCTCAGCC
>CAYSOH010000012.1:12144-16492 GCA_964432625.1 uncultured archaeon | reverse complement strand
AATAAGCATGAATCTCACAAACTATAAGATTTCACCAATACATGAAATATTTGATGCAGCCTGTGAAGAAGCTGAAAAGAGAGGGATAAGAGTTACAGGATCCGAAATTGTTGGTTTGATACCTTATGAGGCAATGAGAAGTGCAGCAGTACATTACCTTTCCAAGATGCACAAATCACCGGGAATGCCTGTCCCTGACTTAATGAATGTAGCCATACAAAGCCTCGGTTTATCCGACGTTGGTAATTTTAACCCCGAGGACAAGGTGTTGGGTATGCCCAAGACAAATGGTGAGTTAGCAAATCGAATCACTTTTGATTTTGTTGATGAGGTTTCTAGGGATTCACCTGCTCCTGGAGGAGGGTCTGTAGCTGCATTATCCGGAGCGTTAGGTGCCGCATTAGGAACGATGGTGGCTAATCTCAGTACCAGCAAAGCTGGCTTCGAGAAACATAAAGATAGACTGGCCAAGATATCTAAGAAAGGGCAAATAGTAAAAGATCAATTAATAACTGCAATAGATGAAGATACGAGTGCATTTGATGAAGTAATAAAGGCAATGAGAATGCCTAAAGACACAGAAAAGGAAAAAGAAATTAGGGAAACTGAAATGCAAAAAGGTTACCAAAGTGCTACCTTAGTACCTTTGAAGACCGTTGAAAACTGTAGAAATGCCTTGGATGTATGCTACGAAATCTCGGAGATAATGGATGAAAGCATGGCAAGTGACGTTGGTTCGGGGGCATTGATGGCAAATGCAGGAGCCAAGGCAGCAGCCTACAATGTTGCAATAAATCTTAAGAGTATAACGGACAAGGGTTTCTGCAAAAAAACAAACAATGAACTCAACAATCTGATTAAGAAATGTGATAATTTAGCAGAAAAAATTGCAAAGAACGTCGATAAGACTCTTTAAGTTATTTTACAAAATATTTGAAAACGAAATATACTAAGCCAAATCCAACAATGAAAAGCAGTATTGAATCTAAAGAATAATTTGTCTCCTCCTGAACGTATACTGTTTCAGTGGGTTCAACAGATTTGTTTGGGTCATCCGGGAAGGCATCTGAATTATCTCCATAACCATCATTGTCACTATCTACCCACTCATTAGGATTATTCGGGAATGAGTCCTGCCTATCACAATAACCATCCGAATCACTATCAATATAATCTAAACTATATTCTGGGCAGTCATCTGAGTTGTCACCTACACCATCATTATCTGTGTCAATTGTCTCATTAGAATCAAGTGGAAATTTGTCATCAAAATCATTAACTCCATCAGAATCTGTATCATTACTATATGGGTCCGTACCCATTAAACTCTCTGCATTATTTCCAATTGTGTCACCATCACTATCAATAGTCTCATTTGAATCAAAAGGAAATTCGTCTGAGTTGTCACCGACACCATCTCCATCAGTATCATTCCACTCTAAAGAATTCAGAGGGAAAGCGTCGCCCGTTTGATTTATTCTAAGGCCTGTTTTATTATCTACAATAAACAAGTAATTGTCTGTGCGATTGTCGTCATCTGTGTCATACTTAGTAGGATCTGTGTTATACACAAGTACTTCATACGAATCATTCAAACCATCATTATCAGTATCTGCATTAGTAGGATCTGTGATGTATCCATCAAATCCTATGTATGACTCCTCTGCGTCTCCAAGACCATCTCCATCAGTATCATTTGATTGAGGATTTGTGCTCAATATACCATCGTCCACTTTGAAGGAATAGTAATCGCCAAAACCCAATGGCCTCTCATGAACATAATGTATCTCATCTGAACTAAGAACTCTCTCCCATATTGCAATGTTGTCAATGGTGCCATTCAGAAATTCTCCATTTTGACCACGACACATGTAATTGTTGTCGCCTGCGGTCTTAATCACATGATTAGGTGAGATATCAACTTCTGAAATTAGAGTGCCATTAACGTAGAATTTGATAGAATCGTGAGACTCGCTATAGGTAGCAGCTATACTGTACCAGACACCAAGTTCGGCTTTAACACTATAATTTGTAATCGAAGAATATAATTTGTTTCCAGATGCTACCTTGAATTCAAAGAAACCATCTGAATTAACACCAAGCCAAGTACGGCCATCTGTAGAGGTCCCAAATACCGTAGCAAAGTCTTCAGTATGATTTGTTAACTTAACCCAAGCTGTAACAGTGTACTCTGAAAATTTAGAATTGCGAAGTGAGTCGAATTCCACATAATCATCTATTCCATCACAGTAAAGACCGTTACCAAATTTTGATTGTATGCGAGCTGGATTATCCATTGAAACACCTGTATTTGAGTTCGTGGTCATATCTAATATTATGAAAGGGTCAGTACCATCTAACTTCCAGTATGCCCTCAAACTCGGTTCATTTAGTGAAAATATTCTTGTTTCGACCAGCAAATTATCATATTCAAGAAGATTAGAAACTGTATCATTGTCTAAATCTAAGTGTGAATCTGGCGTAAGTGGATCAAGACCCCAATAATATTCCCAACCATCATACATCCCATCAGGACAGCTAGTTCCATCCTCACACAGATCTGAATCAGAAAAACGTGGATTTGTCCCTTGGGAATACTCCATTGCATTGGTGTAGAACTCATCCTCTGAAAGGAATCCATCAAAATTTCTATCGAAACCGTCAAAATCTGCATCTAACCAACCATCAATCTGTTTACCTGGATCAAACCCATTTGCTAGTTCATATGGGTCTGGCATAGTGTCATTATCAGTATCCATTTTTGTTGGATCGCTTGAGGATCTGTTATACAAATCCCAAGCATTAATCTCATCAAAGTCAGATAATGTGTCATTATCAGTATCTTGGCTCTCGGGATTAGTAAAATATCCAAAATATCCATACAATTCATGACCATCCCACAAACCATCATCATCAGTATCATTGTCGTTTGGATCCGTAACAAAACCCGTCTCGTTGAAACCTAAGCCTTCAACCCAGTCTCCAGCAGTGTCACCGTCTGTATCTGACTTTTTGGGATCTGTTCTATGTATTGTACCATGGTAATCAGACCAACCATAGAACTCCTCTCCATCTAGGAGGCCATCTGCATCGAAATCTGGATTTGCTGGGCCAGTTCCAATGACACCCTCAGCATAATTCGACAGGCCGTCATCATCATCATCTGCTCCTGCTGCTCCATAGAATGTTAGATTCCAAGAGCGAAATTCACCAGTATAGGATGAGTCTGTGTCATTAACCTTCAGAGTCCAGGCACCAAAAGAATCCTCATCCCAGTGCACAACTGTTGTGAAAATCCAGTTTTCATAATGATCTCCACCATCATTATGGGACCTTACAAGCTCTGACGTAATACCGTTAGGCGAAGTCAGAAATAAATTGAGGTCACCACGCCAGTCATGCCAAACATCGACCATCACTTCTACACTCTCTATAGTTATGCTCTCATTAACAATAACTGTGGATGAAATACCATTGTCATTATTATCTGGAATATATTCATCGACCGATATTTCTCCAGTGTTTACTGTCAACTCACTACCAACAGATTCCCACACTTTGGCCATGTTGACTGCCGCAGTTGCATCAACCAGACCATAGCCATATGCATGGTTGTACCAGTTTCCTGCTTCAGTCTGAAACCAGCCTGGATGATCTGCGTCTACTTGTCTTGATGTCTTAACCAGAATATGCTGTACGTCTCTCCAAGTCAGATTTGGATTCGCTTCAAGCATTAAGGCGACGACTCCTGCCACCATAGGAGTAGAAGCAGATGTACCTCCCATATCTGGTGTATAATCTGTACTGGTATCACCATCACTTCCAGACACATCTGTAGTAAATATGGCAGGATCTCCAAAATAATTAAATGATGGTGCTGAAACTAACATATTCGATCCTGTTTCTGCAAACCAAGTCTGCTCACCCTGCCAATCTACAGAGCCTACGGCAATTGTATATCTACTATTTGCGAACCCATCCTTATTGGATTGGTCTTTGTCGTCCAAACCATTGCCATTAGCCCAAGTGTAGATGGCTCCAAGTCCATCTCTACCTTGATTAACTCCGTGTTCTATAGATGCAAGTGATAAGGGACCCGCACCACCTAATCTATTACCACTATCTGGGGGGCCCCAGCTATTAGTATAAATGTCAATATTTTCAAGTTCATGTATTAATGTCTCAGAAATAGCTAAATCATTCAGAGTGTGTTCATTATTGTAGTCATATTCACAATCATTTGCAACTAAACGAAGACCAACAATGCTAGCATTGTATGCTACACCTGCAATGCCAATATCATTATCGCCTTTTCCTGCAACAATACCTGCAACAGCCGTTCCATGCC
>CAYSOH010000012.1:0-12044 GCA_964432625.1 uncultured archaeon | reverse complement strand
CCAATATCATTATCGCCTTTTCCTGCAACAATACCTGCAACAGCCGTTCCATGCCAATCGATTTCACCGTCTGAATCTGAGTCAGTAGGCGTAACGTCTGTATCATTACCACAGTAATCATAGCTATATGAAGTCAGAAAATTTGGAGAGATATCAGGATGATCATAATCTATACCATCATCTACTACACCTATTACAATTCCATCTCCAGTATAATCATTCCAAGCTCCCTGTGTATTGAGGTCTATACCTGATAAACCCTCATTTTGGCCATAATTGTCAAGATACCACTGGTCTCCAGATTCATAATATGTATCGTTTGGCTCGTATCTTAGATTTATATCTTTGTCAATCAATGGGTAAAAGCTCCAAATGTAACTGCTATCAACCAATTTATTGATGTATTCAATCGCGAAATCACCTGTTTGGAATTCTATTATCCATGTTCCGCTGAGAATTTCAAAATTATAATATGAATTTATGCGTTCAGTGTCAACTATCTCAGTGAATTCATATGTGCAGTAAGGCTCCTTGAATACAATGACCCACTCTTTCGCTAGATACAACTGAGAAGGTGAATACTGAGATAAGTCTGCCTCACGTTTAAAGGCAGATTTTACGTTATCCGAGAAGGTTCTAGGGCCACAATCTTGGATATCCTGTGAATCTATCTTAACTATATCTGGAGTAGAGTGCTGAACGTCATAACTTCCTGTATCCACAAGGCTCAAAACGAGAGAGCTTGCAAAAAGCAGGGCTAAGAAGTGGACCTTCACATTGATGGCAGAAGGATGCTGTTCTAAAGCTTTTCAGAACGATAAAGTAGAATATTGTTCCAATGATTCGGGATTGGCTAGGGCATCCTTATTGCCTACAGGTCGCCCAGTTATAGTTGCTAAAACTGCTTTCTCAACTTTCTTGCCGCTTATTGTATATGGTATATCATCGACCTCAAAAATGTAATCTGGAACATGACGGGGAGTAGTAGCACTCCTAATTTGACCACTAATATCTGATTTGAGACCAGAATCAAAAATAATTCCATCTCCTAATTTTACACAAAGAACAACGTCTACATCCCCCTTATTTGGTCTTCCAACAACTACAGCGTCTACGATTTGTTCCATATTCTCGACAGCGCGGTATATCTCAGCAGTACCTATCCTGACACCGCCTGGATTCAAAGTAGTGTCACTTCTTCCATAAATTATTGCACCACCATTAGATGTCATTTCTACATAATCTCCATGTGTCCAGACTCCTTCAAACTCATCAAAATATGCAGATTTGTAATTTGAACCGTCGTCATCATTCCAGAAACAGATAGGCATTGAAGGAAATGGACTGGCACATACTAGTTCACCACTCTCCCCAATAACTGACTCGCCATCAACATTCCACGATTGAACGTCCATTCCTAATTGAGGACACTGCAACTCTCCTCTATGAACTGGGAGAATTGGTGAACCTGCGAGGAAACATCCGATAATATCTGTACCACCAGATATTGATGCTAAATGAATATCTGGGTTTACATTATCATAGACCCAATCAAACTGCTCAGGGACTAAAGGTGCACCTGTTGACAAAAGTGATTTCAAATTGGATAAATCTGCAATTTCTTTTGGTACTAATTCAGACTTGCTACATGCAGCTAGGAATTTTGGACTTATTCCAAAATGAGATATCTCTGTTCTATCTGCCATTCTCCAAAGAGATCCGAGATTTGGATGACCTGGACTTCCATCGTACAATACAATGGATGCGCCAGAAGCTAGGCCAGAAACAAGCCAATTCCACATCATCCAACCACATGTTGTGAACCAGAATAATCTATCTCTTCCAGTCTGGATATCACACTGTAGTTTGTGTTCCTTCAAATGCTGGATTAACGTTCCTCCTGAACTATGTACAATTGACTTTGGAGGGCCTGTTGTTCCGGATGAATACATTATGTATAGTGGATGATCAAATGGTAATTGAACAAAATCAGGAATCTTGGACTCATTGGAAATTAGGTCATTGTAGCTAGTTGTTGATGGATGACGAATATTACAAGATGTTTCTACAAATTCTATCTCTATCACATTCTCAATTGCATCAATAACATCAAGAACCTTGTTAATCTTATCTTCTAGTGAGAAAACCTTCCCATTGTAATTGTAGCCATTTGCAACTATCAAGACTGATGGTTGAACTTGGCCAAAACGATCAACAACTCCTTTAGATCCAAAATCTGGAGAACAGGAAGTCCAAATTGCCCCGGTTGCTGTAGCAGCCAACATAAGGACTAAGGTTTCAAGGCAATTAGGAACAAAAGCGGCTACTCTGGTTCCACTATCTACACCCATTTCTCTTAGTCCAAACTGAGCTTTTGCTACTAATTTTTTCAATTCCCCAAATGTGACTTGAATATCTTCTCTACCTTCGCCAGTGCTAATGACTGCAACGTGATTTTCATTTCCTGACAAAAGATTTTGAGCGTAATTCAACTCTGAACCTGTAAACCAACGAGCCCCAGGCATAGTTGGATTTTCCAAGACTTTTTCATAATTTTTAGAATAAATGATATTAGAAAATTCCCAGAAGTGTGACCAGAAGGCCTCCATATTATCAATGGACCATCTATGAATGTCAAAATATGATTCAGAATCAATTGGTGATTCCTGAATAAATTTATAGAGTAAACTGGATTTTATCCTACTCTCAGATGGACTCCAAAGCAAACGACTCATATTGACTCAGAGTAACAATGGGTGGTAGTTAATGAATATTAACTAAAGCATTCCAGCTTTTTGAATTATCATCAACTGTTCAGTGGATAATTTCTCTCCAGCTAAGAATTTTGCAAAAAGGTCTTCTGCACTAGCTGCACTAGCTTTCTGATCCGCAACTGAACCTGATCTACTGTGGGATGCGGTTGTTCTATCTATTTCTTGCATGGCCCTCAAGTATTCTATATATTCATTGTGAACTTCATCTGCCTTCTCTTTAACCTTCACAAACATCCGTTGAGCAGAATCAGCCCTACGTCTTGTAGAACGATTTAGCCTTAGTGAATCTTTCATAGTATTGTGACAAACTTGAGCTTCCTGACGGGTTTTTTGCATAGTTCTGCTTAATTCTCTACGTTTATCTTCGACTTTCCTAAACTCATCACGTGCTTCCAAAACCTCTGTATCTGTCTCAATCAATTCGTCATGCTCCTTAATCTTGTTTTGAAGAGAACCGATTTCCTCAACTAAAGCTCTCTCTTTGTCCGTTGTAAGAGGAGTTGTCATCTGTCTTATCTCAAGCTCTTGTATTTGCTTTCTTAATCTTGATATTGGTGGAAGATTACGACCTGAGAATCTTGAACGCTTTAATTTCAAGAATTTCTCCTTTAGGCCCTTTACCTTGTTAGAGACTTCTCTACGTTCATCCCTAATTTGGCCGACTTCAACATTAAGTCCGTTTCTACGATCTCTGAACAAGTGAACATTGTCCATGTGTTCCTTAGCCTGCTGATTAAGTTCATTACGCTCAGCTGCATGTGTTTGAGATTTCAGATTTAACTCGTCTCTCTTTACTCTTATTTCCTCAGCTGAAATGTGATACTGTTTTCTTAATTTTCTCAATTCTGAACGCGAAAGGCCATCAATGTCTTCAAACTCTATCTTTCCATCCGTTTCTTTATCTGGTTCATCTTTTTCCGTATCCTGATCAGAGGCAACCAATCTTTCAACGAGTTCAGATTTTTTACCAGATACTGGTAAATCTAACTCTTTGAGCTTTTTCTTCAGCTCATCGACTTTTAGATCATTGTAATCTGGGGCGGGTTCTGCAGAGCTTTCGCTGTCATTTGAAGGCTGCTCGCCTTCGGATGCTGCAGGGGCTTGGGTTTCCTGCTCGGAATCCATTGAATATCATATGGGTTTTGAGACCCATTTCAACCTCAACCGAAAAGTGCACCAAGTCCAGATACAGCGTCTTCTTCGCTGACTTCTTCTTCCTCTTCTTCCTCGGCTTCTGCCTCAGCTGGAGCTTCGTCTGAAGATGCGGCAGCAGCAGGTGCAGCTCCAGCAGCGGCTGGTGCAGCAACGGCAGCGGTTGCCATAGCTTCCTCAATATCAACTCCCTCTAGAGAAGCTACAAGAGCTTCGGCCCTTGATTTGTCTGCCTTGACGCCTGCGGCCTTCAAGACTTTCTCAACGCTCTTAGCGTTTACTTCTGTTCCTGCTGAGTGCAGCAACATTGCTGTGTAGACGTATTCCATTTTTTTGCCTCCTTAATTATCCGAATAAAGCTCCGAGACCTGAGACTGCATCTTCTTCAGACACTTCCTCTTCTTCGTCCTCGTCTTTGTCCTCTTCTTTAGAGGATGATGCTTCTTCCACTGGCTTGGGTTCTGCAACTGCAGTAGCTGCTGCTGCGTTACCAAGCATTTCTTTCAACTCATCATCAGCACCATCTCCGGAGTGGCCCGCGACGCCAAGCATCGCACCATGAGCCTTTGCCAGAAGAGCCTTGATTGTTGACTCAGAGGGATATGCAGTTGAAATTGCAACTGCCAAAGCATCGTTGTGAGCTTTGGAAAGCAAAGGCTGCATTGTTGCCCCAGTGAAATACCGTGTGTTGAATGCAAGATTGAAAGCTTGTGCCGTGGCAGATTGAACTCTTCCACGGAACGCGCTCAAATCTATATCAAGTACATCTGAAAGATAGAATGTCTCTCCATCAAATGCACCCAACAACTGCATTCCTACGGTTATCGGATAAATCTCAAGTTTTGTGAGTGCAGCAGCAACTTCTGCAGTGATAACTTCACCCTCTGCTACTGCGGTGTGTTTCTTTCGAATCACAATTTTTCCCTTTTCAATTGCTGCAGGGAAACCAGCATTCTGGAAATCTCCTACAATTGGTCCTGCCGGGAAAGCTGTTGGACCTTTCTCAATCACTATCTCTGAAGGGGCAGTCTCGCCACCCTTAGCAGGTGCCTGCGTCTGTGATTCCATAAGCATCTGGAATATCTTGAATGGACTTTCAGTTGATGACAATAAGGCAATCTGATGAGGCTCGAAAATATCGATGATCTGATCAACGCCTTTTTTGCTCTTAGAAGCATCCTTTAAGGCCAATTTTAGAAGACGATTACGTGACATGCGCAATTTAACTCCTCTGTCTCGAAGAGAAGAACGCATTGTAAGCATCTGTTTGGCCCCAATTCCAGACACATCTACTAAACCTACGACTGGAGCTGACTGTACGAAATCATGTATAGATGAAACCTCCTTGCGTTTCCAATCGGCAACAAAAGCTTCTGGTTTCATCCTAGCCTCACCGCCTTGCCCATACTAGTCTTTACCCAAATTGAGGCAATATTGTCCGTACCTCTATCAAGATTTGATTCTACACGTTTAAGTATTGTTTCCAAATTATCTGCTAATTGTTCCTTTGACATGGAAACATTTCCAAAAGGAACGTGGAATGTTGGACGATCCCTAGAACGGACTGGAACTAGGTTTGTCAAACTATTGATTATTCTTGCAACATCTGCCTGTGGAGGTATTGGTCTAGGCATTTTACCTCTTGGACCTAAAACTACTCCAAGACTTTTACCTATGCTAGCCATTAGACCAGTCTCTGCAATAAAGAAATCAAAACGGTTTGCTAGTTTTCTGGCTTCCCTCTTATCCTCTGCCAGTTCGTCAATCTGTTCTGGAGATATAACTGTATCAACAATTTTCTTGGAAATTACCGCCGTTTCACCCTGAGCAAAAACTGCAACTCTTGCTGGTTTTGCTCGTCCATGTGGAAGTGCAACTTCTGCACTAATCCTTTTTTGAGGATTCTGTAAATCAACATCTCGAAGATTTATTGAAACTTCAACAGTCTCGACGAATTTTCTCTCTTTCTTCGAATCAATAACGTCCGCGATAACTTGATTTACCTTGTTCGATGCGATGATCTCACCTCCGTAGTTAAGCGAGACTGAGTCTCTCCTACGGTAATACTTCGGAAACAAGTGCATATATAAAATTATTCAAAAATCTTCTTTGAAAATTTTTTAATAGTGGATATGAGAGTCCCATTGGGTTTTAGAAGTGATAGAGGCCAGAAACGTCATCAAAAAATATGGGGCAGTTACTGCATTGGATGATTTTACGGTAGACATACCTGAAGGAAAAATTGGAATTCTGGGCCCTAATGGTGCTGGGAAAAGCACTTTCGTTAAAATCGCACTTGGATTGATCGGTGCATCAAGTGGAAATATTACTGTCCTAGGCGAAAAGCTTACAAAAAATTCCGTTGACATAAGAAGAAGAATTGGATACATGCCTGAACATGACTGCATACCTAACTCAATGACCGGAATTGAATTTCTGATAGAAATGGGTCAATGCACAGGTATGGGATTACAGGTAGCAACTCAAAGAAGTCATGAAATCTTAAATCTTTTGAAAATGGGCGATGAAAAGTATCGAGAAATAAGTGAATACTCAGGAGGGATGCGTCAAAAGATTAAACTTGCCCAGGGACTTATTCATGGACCTGACGTGATATTCCTAGATGAACCTACGTCTGGATTAGACCCGAAAGCTCGAAGAGAGATGCTAGATACAATAAACGGACTAACTAAAGTTAGCAATACTAACGTACTCTTGAGTACTCATATTCTGCATGATGTTGAGGTTGTGTGTGATCACGTCATAATTGTAAATGATGGAAAACTCCAAATGCAAGAAAGTGTTGAAAGTCTAATAAAACGACAAACTGATATAATTAGAATAAGAATTGGTGGTGATGATCAGGGATTTATCAACACTTTAAAAAAGAAGAAAATCATAGTGAAAGACGATGGAAGAACACTTTTAGTAGACTACAAGAGCGAAAAAACATTTGAAGAAATCATATCTGCAGCTGTAAAGAATGATTGCCAATTATACGAAATGGAACGGATGCCTATGACTATGGATAATATATATCTGGAGGTTGTAAAATGAAAGAAAAGGCAGAAGTTGCAGAGAAGTATTCTGATTTTGACGCCTTGCTAATGTCAAGACCTAAGATTGTTCTGGGAATGGGGATTAGACAATTTTTTAGATTCTTTAACAAAAAGAATCAATGGATTATAGCAATAGGTATCTTACTCTATTTACTAGTGTTTCTTCAAGTAGTTTCTATTGCACTTCTTGGATTTACATATCCCTGTGATGAAAACGTGATTGAAGAAACTGGGAATGTGGAAAAAGATTGTAGGACCATAGAATTCTATCAGGGATTTAGTAAAATGCTTGTAATACTAATAGCATGTATAGCAAGTTCTGGACTAATTTCAAATGATTTGAAAAATGATTCGATACATTTGTATCTATCTAGGCCAATAAGCAGAACAGATTATCTGGTTGCAAGGTTTATTCCTATTTTCTTGCTTCTCATGATTTACACGGCATTACCAAATCTTCTGGTTTACATTGCTGAATT
Organism: uncultured archaeon; assembly: GCA_964432625.1. GTDB lineage: Archaea > Thermoplasmatota > Poseidoniia > MGIII > CG-Epi1 > CG-Epi1. The sequence continues at coordinate 4,580 of CAYSOH010000012.1, read as the reverse complement.
ATATGGTTCAGGATTCGAAATGGACTGGGTAAAAGAACACAAATGGCTTCTTTTGGGCATAATAATCCAAGGGATGCTGTACTCCTTTGCATATTCTATCATTGGATTAACATTCTCAGCTGCAATAAATAGAGAATCATTTGCTGCAGGTGGCTTCTTTCTATCAATATATGGATTACTGATAATAGTTGAATTTGCTCGCTTTTTCATCGAAAATGATGCTGTGTTACTATTATCTATTTCTCATCAACTAGAATTGATTAGTTATGACATATACAACCTAGACTATTTTGTATCGGATGTAGAAAACGAATATAGAGTACTACTGAATCTCAATTCTCTTTGGATTTATGGTGCTTTTTCCTTAATCATAGGTAGCTGCTTAGCATTCCTACAGTGGACAATCTATCAAATGGAGGTCACAAAATGAGTGAGATAGTTCTTCAGAATGTCACAAAAAGTTATGGGAACGTCTTGGGAATTTCAGACATAAATCTGTCTATAGGTCCTGGAATTACTGGAATACTTGGACCAAATGGTGCTGGAAAGTCCACAACAATGAAAATAATTCTGGGACTTTCAAAACCATCTATAGGAAGCGTGACTGTGAATAATATTAATCCCTTCAAAGACTGGAAATCAAGAAGAAATATTGGATTTGCTCCTGAATATGATTGTTTCTACGAGCACATGACTGGAATTGAATATGTTAGCTATTTCCTTAGAATACATGATTTTGATGAGGAAGAGGCTGAAAAAATAGCTAAGAAAGAACTTTCAGAACTTGGTCTTGAAGAAGCTATGCATAGGAGAATAAGGACTTATTCAAGGGGGATGAGACAAAAGACAAAAGTAGCTAGGGCCACAGCTTTCAATCCAAGTATTTTAGTGTTAGATGAACCTTTCCAAGGTGCTGATCCTAGTACCAGACATTTGTTGATGCAGAAAATGAAGAACTGGGCTGAGAGCGGGAAAATTATTCTCATTTCTAGCCATATTCTAAATGACGTTGAGAATTTGACAGATTCAATAATATTAATCAATAATGGAAGGATGTTAGCCTCTGGAAATAGACACGAAATTAGAAAACTAATGGCAAATATTCCCAGAAAAGTCAATGTAGCTCCTAATGACAAAAGTAAAATGAGAACCATTGCGAAGCGAATGTTGGATGAGGACTGGATTACATCAGTAAACATCAATGAGAAAGAGGGGGAAATCGTTCTAGAGACAAATCAATCTGAAACATTTTACAGAGAACTACCAAAGATTATCCAGAAAGAAAGAATAGGAGTTAGAAAAATAAATTCTGATGATGATTCCTTGGATTCACTTTATGAAAAACTAGTGGAGGGCGCTCAATGGAAATAAACAGTAACTTCTTTAGAAGATTCAAGAATCTTTTTCCACCTATTTACAAAGATTGTACGTATAGGATAATTAAGAATAAATTGACCTGGATAATGATTGTCATGTTATTGTTACCAACTGCTCTAATATTCTACGGTGGACTGACGGAATATGGGACATTTGGACTAGAGGATAAGAGAGAATCCACAACCATAGACGGAGATAAGGTATACTATACTGAAGACGGAGAAATTATGCATGAATATTTAGCACTAAATATATTCTATGGATTCTCTACTGGACTAGGTGAATTACCTGGATTCACTCTTGGATTATTTGGAATACTATTGATTATTATGATTAGTTCTGAAATAATAGGTGAAGAATATACTGCCAAAACCATGAATATTCTAAGAACGACTCCAATAAGTCCATTCGAGATTCTAGCCTATAGATACATGAGTGCAGTTATAGGTACAATATCAATTCTGGGTTCCTACACTATTCTCTTTTACATAATGGTGATGCAATTTTCCGGAATCCATGGAATAATGGAGGAATTAGATGTTCTAGTTTTAGTGCTTAAACTCATAGTTTTGGAGTCAATAGCCTTTGTAGGTATATTCTGTATGGTTGCTGTGTATACAAATAGGGCATTCATAATTTCCTTCGCTTACTGGTTGTTGTGGGAAGGACTCATACCTGTCTTGGCTCCAAACATACTTCAAAAATTTACGGTAAGCCACTATCTAAATTCTGTTGAATTCGAAGGAGCAAAATCATTAGGATGGGAGGTTAACGAAGCGACATACTTCCTAAGAGATAGTGCTGGAGATAGTATAGCTACAGAACCGCTGGCAGCTACATTTGTGTTCATATTTATTGCATCTTTAACTTTGTTATTAGGATCTGTAGGTATAGCTAATAGGCAATTCTAAAGTTTTATTAAAAGGTCAAAATAGGAAGAATTCCAATGGCTAAGAAAGATTACTACGAAATACTGGGAGTGTCTAAAGACGCTGATGAAAGAACCATCAAGAAAGCTTATCGAAAATTAGCCAGAAAACACCATCCTGATGCAAGTGATGAGAGTCCGGAAATCGCAGAAGAAAAATTCAAGGAAGTATCAGAGGCCTACGAAGTATTAGCAGACTCTGAGAAACGAGGCAGGTATGACCGATTTGGACATGAAGGTGTTGACTTTGGAGGCGGTGGATTCTCATGGGATCAATTTAGCCATGGAGCTGATATATCTGACATATTTGGTCAATTATTTGGAGGAGGACAGAGAGGTGGAATGGGTGATATATTCTCACAATTCTTTGGAGGCGGTCAAAGAGGGCCGGACAACAGTGGAGATAATCTAAGATATGATATCACAATGACTTTGGAAGAAGCATACAACGGTATGGAAAAAGAAGTAGAGATACCACGTGACGGAAGTTGCCAAGAATGTAGTGGGTCTGGTGCTGCTGAAGGGGGAAGTGCAAAGGCCTGCAAAACCTGTGGTGGGCACGGTATGGTTCGAAAAATGATGAGAAGAGGATTCATGCAAACTATGACAACTGAAGCATGTTCTGATTGTAGAGGATCTGGAAAAGTGATAGACAAACCATGTTCTGATTGTAAAGGTTCTGGAATTGTACCAATCAAAAAGAAAATAAAATTGAAGATACCACCTGGGGCTGATGATGGATTTAGGCTTAGAATGAGGGGACAAGGGAGTGCAGGACCTAATAATGGCCCTAAAGGTGACTTGTACATTGTTGTAAATGTTAAGAGACATGATATTTTTCAGAGACAGGATAATGAGATCATACTTGATTTGGATCTGACGCCTGCTCAAGCAGTATTGGGAGACAATCTGAAGGTTCCAACACTTTCGGGAGATGTAAAATTGAAAATACCCTCTGGAACCCAAACTGGAGATGTCCTTAGACTGAAGGGTAAAGGAATGCCCGAAATGACAAGACCTAATGTCAAAGGACATCAGCATGTAAGAATAAATGTTAAAATGCCTAAACCTAATGGTAAGACGAGAAAGATGTGGCAAGAACTTAGAGAATTGGACAGTGAGAGTCCATCTTTTCTGGATAGAATGAGGAATAAATTTGGCTGAAGACGAAGATTTTGAACAGGATAGCGATGAATATCGAAAATGGAGACAAGGGGATGATAATGACAAGTATGCATCTTCTAGAACACCAACTCAAACCGGTTCATCAAGCGGAGAATACAATATACCTCAAACCACTGACACACCTACTGTTTCTCAAGGAGACGATGGAACTGAGAAAATATTCTGGATTGGAATAGCTGTAGTAGTCATATTATTTTTTGGAAGTGGAATAATGGGAATTTATCTATTCATGTCAAGTTCAGAGGAAGCGAAAGGCTGGCCAACTGCAGAAGGAAGCGTATCAGAAACTTACTACACTGATGGGTACACCGAAAAATGTGAAGATGAAAATGGTGATGGATACGAAGATGACTGGGAGTGCGAGGACATTTTCTGGTGTAAGATAGATGTAAGCTACAATTTTACTGTGGAATCAAAGAAATATTTCAGTTCTGAAGTGATAGATGGAAACTACGGCGAGGATACCTGTCAATCTGAATTAGAGAGCAAATACCAAATCAATGGACCTGTGAAAGTTCACTATGATCCTGAGAACCCTGGAAATAATTACATAGAGGATCTACCAACTTCAGGATTGGCCTTTGTCTTTTGTGGAATACCTTTCGCAGTTATACTCCTAGTTGTCATAGGATTTAGTATGGTAGGAAGAGCTACTGGGTATTCTGATCCATTCTCACGTGGATTTGCTCATAGAGGCTGGAATCGTCGTAGAGGATTTGGTTTTGGAGGTTTTGGAAGAAGAGGTGGATGGGGCAGAAGGGGTAGGAGATCTGGTGGAGCAAGAAGGAGAACCACCCGTACAAGATCAAGAAGACGTTAATGTCTTTTAATAATGAAAATTGACGTAAATTCAGACATTCGAAAAGCAAAAACGATATCTTCAAAATTTTACCATAGCACTAAAGTTTACAGAAAACTGAAAAAATTATTTGATAGAAGCTGGCAATTTATAGGCGACAAATCATTGATGGACAAAAGCAATGCCCATCCCGGAATTTTGTTAGATGGGATGTTGAATGAACCCTATCTGTTGTCAAAAAGAGATGGAAAAATCAAATGTTTGTCAAATGTCTGCACGCATCGAGGAAAT
>CAYSOH010000011.1:0-17590 GCA_964432625.1 uncultured archaeon | reverse complement strand
ACACTAGATGCCCTGTTAAAAATAGATAACCTACATGTTTCTATAAAAAAAACAGAAAATATATATCGTTACTGGTTCCACTCTAAAGCTTTGTTCAAGAAATTCTGGAACAGTTCAGAACCATACTCTGTGTGTTCAACTTCAGGATGATATTGAACACCAGCATATGGTAGATCTTCATGCTGAATCACTTGAACTTGACAAGCATCTGAAGAAGCCAGTAACCTAAATCCTTGTGGCATCTCATGGACCTCATCATTATGGGATTCCCAAACATTGAACTCATCTGGAAAATTATCCAATATCCAACCTTTCTCCAGTAGAGTGACAAGAGATGATCCAAACTCAGGTATCTCTGCTGGACCTGCTTTCCCTCCAAAATGCGTGGCCATATATTGGTGACCAACACAAATTCCAAGAATCGGCCACTTTTCTGCATCAATGTATTCTGATGTCAGACCGAGAGCTTCAGATTCAGTCTCAATCCTTGGTGCTCCTCCTGATAAAACAAGTGCCTTGAATCGTTCTAATTCAGATATAGGTGTAACATTAGAGACAATTTCTGCTCTACAACCTAAATAGTTGAGAACTCTATACTCACGATGAGTCCATTGGCCACCATTGTCTACAACTGCGACTGGAAAATTGTCATATGACATTAATCTAAGTTAGGAAGTTGACTGCTAAGCCTTTGCAGTCTTTTAGTTCTTTCAGAGGCGAACTTACGTATTGCTTCCAATACCCAACGTGGACTAAGATGTGATTCATCTATGATTTCATCAACACTTCCACCAGTTCTCCAGTTATTATCCCAATCTGGAGAAACTGAATACTCAGAAACCACACGATTTGAGATCCATTTATGCATTATTCTAAGACCTGTGTTGGTAACTATCATTGAATCAGACCATTCAACATCTGTCATAATTGAATCTTTGTATGATTGACTCTGCCTTTTGAATAACTCCCATGAAACTGCAGAAACTATCTTGACATTATGATCAGATCCAATTTCTTCTAATATTGAAACTACAGTATTTGTAGAACTTGTACCTCTAACAATAACTACACCCTCTCTTGGACGATCATCATAATCTCTAATCAGATACGCGCCCTTAGAAGCATCCATATGACTAGCGATTCCTAATTTCTTCCTATCAGGTACCTCTATTGCAGGTCTAGTAAGATGGAGAGCAACAATTGGTACATCTGTTGCCAATGCAGCTGCCAACGCTGGAGCAACATCATTATGCTCCCATGGGTGAAGATTGATTATGTGGCCATCCGGGAATAATTGTGTGACGCCTGGTGCAAATATGCCAAAATGAGTTCGACTATCTTCTGCTGTTTCAGGGCCTGAGTGGCCTGCAATCCACAAAAGTTTACCGACTTTTATCTGTGAATCTTGGGCTATCTGACTGAACAAACGAATGGGACCATACTTCAGATAACTAAAAGAACCATATGTACTGAAGGAACCAACAAATCCATTGTATCTTTCTAAAGTATCTTTGTTGAAATTTACAGTTGATAAACCAGCCATCATTCCTGAATTAGTAAACTCGGTTATTCCTTGTGGCATCAATGGTGAATTTGGATTGTTTACCTTATCATACATTCCCATATCTTCCATCTCCCCCCAACCTTTAGCAAATCCAGAAATATTGGTTGAGTCTGCTAAATCTGCTGACATCGCGATAAACAGAGGTCTACCGTGATTTTGTCTGGAATGAGAATTAAGCCAAGAAGCAACTTTTGAGAACCCAACACGATTTGGTATTTTTGTTCCTGATTCAACAAAAATCTCATCAGGATAATTTTCAAAGTCAAATAATGCCTTATCATCAAGTGGATTTGAATCTGATATGGTACAGCCATCTATGGATTCGGGTACAGAATCTCCTATCTCGACCAGACGATCTGCCAAATAATCAACTAACTCCTGATTATCATGCATTACTGAAATTACTGTATTGAAGTAGGATGTAGCTTGTTGAACTTGTTCCTCTCTTGTATCGGCTGCAGTCTCGCCAAATTCAGTAAAAGAAATACTATACTTTTTGGCAAAATCCTCTTTGGTCTTCCAGAATAATTCTGAATTCCGCTTGTGTGGTACTCCATGTGATTTCTCATCGAAAACATGGTAACCTCGTCCTTTACGCGATTTAGCGTATATCATCTTTGGAATATTGGATTTTGCATTTCCCACTAATAAATCATAATAGGCTTCTGTAAAAGATTCCCAATCCTCGTTATCATCTGTCCCCTCAACATGCCATCCACTAGTCTCAAACAATTCCTTAGGTGTTGAATTGACAATTGAACTAAAAGGACGGCTGTCAATACCATAGTCATTCCAATCAATGTAGTAAACTATGTTTCCAAGTCCCAAACCCCAAGAAGAATTCAAAGTCTCGTGAGTAGCACCAGTACTCAACCCACCTTCTCCCTCAAATGCAAAAACCTTGACCTCATCAGTACCTGCCAATTTATGCGCTAGAGCTTCACCAGCTGCTGGCGGTGAACCATGACCACTAGGTCCTGTGTTAAACTTGAAGAACAGTGTTTTGCCCTCCATTTCTGCATGACCTGGAAGGCCCTTGTTCTTACGAAGTGTCAGTAAATCTTCCCACACTAACTGAAATTCATCGGCATTCTTTACCATATATTTTGAATCTTTAGTCTGTTGATATTTTATCCTCAATGATTCGTTTAGAATTGCCAATGTAGCATAAACCATTGGATTATCATGTCCAGCTACTAAAACAAATCTATCTGCAAACCGTTTTGAGGGATCTCTGATATCCCATCTCATCGCTCCTGAAAGCAAAGTAATCAACATTCCGTGAACCTTTGAACGAGATCCTCCTGGATGTCCACTTTGGCTGAGATTCAGAGTTATATCTATACATTGATCAATCAAATCCTTGGTTATTTCCCAATGATTATAATTCTGCTTCAGAACTGCCGGTTTATCCATGACTTAGTGGCAAGACAATAGATGTGTTTTTGAAGCTTCTGGCTTCAATTCTAGTCTTCAACCTGACGAGCTAGATATCCTCTTGAGAAAAGAGTTTGAATTATTGCCCAAAGAATGAAAAAGACCAAAACTGAAAGGGCTTGGCCATAAATCGTATTGTATTCTATTGAATTACTGAAACTGTAAGGTAGTAGATCGCCCAAGAAATTGTGAAACAGGAATGCAAGAGAGGTTAACGCCGTTGTCAAACCTAACGTAATTATCAAAGTTGACAAAAACCACTGCAAAACTACTTCATATTCTCTAGAATAGTGCATTATCCTTGCAAGTCTGCTATAACGAACATGTCCATAACTCAATTCTAAGTAAAGCATAAATGAAAATACAAAGCCAAGGATTGGATAAATCTGTTCATTGGTATTGCCTGAGAGACCAAGAGGCATGACTAGAATCAGAAAAGCAGACAATACTTGATTTCCAATGCTCTTTTCCCATATTCCAACAATACCTAAGGCAACAGGAAGCCCTATCCAAGTTGACAAGAATAATTGCTGGGTGAATACATAAGGAATTTGATTATACCCCATAATCGAAGCAAAGAATATGAAGATTACAATTACAAACAAGGACAAAGAAGTGTAATTGTATACTTTCTTGTTCATTCCTAGGAACACGTAAACTGTCCCTATGAACAATCCTAACAATATACCTGCAACAACTGAACTATTAAGTTCAGAAAGTACATCCACGCCATATATAGAACTAACAAAACTATCTGTTGCTTGAAAGAAAAGAGACTCATCAATAGGATTTATTACATATGCTAGGCCAAGACATGAAATTAACGAGAAGGTTGCCACTGCCTGCATAAATGCAAGGCTATTGTTTGTGTTCATCATCTGGTAACCTCTGCTAAAGATGTTGACAGAACATTATCTGGATTCCAACGCATAGCTCTTGCACCCAAAGAACGTGCCTCTGATATCTTGTTATCCAAAGATGCTGATGCTGTAAAGTAAACTGTTGGTGAGATTATTGCTGAATCTCTATCATAATCAAGCGTATCGGGAGCAATCACTGTTAACTTGAATTCACGTGCGGTAATCTCTCTAAGTGCAACAGTACTTGTTGGATCAGACTCTAGAGTTGAAACAACCATTACTGGAGAGCGCGGAGTGAAATTTCTAAGATCACCCATAATAGTGTGAAGACCTAGTGAACCTGCGGGCTTAATCTCTGCCAAAGCTGTCAAAATTCTGTACAGGTGACGTTCACCAGTGTCTGGAGAAATAACATTAATGGTCTCACCATAAGTGATAAGGCCAACTCGGTTTCTAGATCTTAGGAAAAAACTTACGAGAGAGGCCACTGCTCTACATGAATAATTCAAAGGATTTCTCAAAACTGTTCCTGTGCCTGTTATTTCCCTAGCATCCAGAACTATCATTATATCTGAAATATCTTCTCTCTCAAATTGATTAACCATCAATTTACGGGTACGGCCAAAAACTCTCCAATTGATATTCTTGAAATCATCTCCAGGGAAATATTCACGGATTCCATAGAACTCACCACTGGTTCCAATTCGTCTTATCGGCATTGCACCCTGATACATCTTTGGGAAGTCAGTTGACATGTCAACTCCCTCTATCTGCTCGATTTGTGGTAAAACAACCAAACTGGATTTTGATTCAACATCGGCCTCATAATAGAACAAGAATGATGGATTGTATATCCTAAGACGAGGATTGCCAAGACGATATTGACCTCTGAGACGACACTCAAGCGAATATTTATTGATCACTAACTCATCCTTACGAAGTCTGATGATTGTATGATTTAGTCCTTTACTGACTTCCATTTCAGAAGGTAGATTGTCATATATCTCGAGGAAACCTACCGGACGACCCTTATTCTGAATAATCAAATCTACCATTACTCCACTATTCTCAAAGACCTGATCCTCGGCAAAATCTCTAGTTATCTTAACTTCTATAGGGCGTGTATTGACCAGGCTATGGATTGCAACAAACCCCAAAATCGTAGTTCCTAAAAGAAAAAGTTGGAGATTGTTAATGAATGGGGCAAAAAGTACCAGAATAACTCCAAAACCAACATAAAAGACAGCCTTACGTGTCCACATTATTCAATTGTTACTGCTGGGACCTCAGTCGTCATCAGCAATTCAGATATTATCTCTTCAACCTTGACACCCCGAATTCTCGCCTCAGGTTTCAGAATAACGCGGTGCCCTAAAACAGGGATGGCAGATCTCTTAACATCGTCAGGCACAACATAATCCCTTCCAGAAAGAATTGCTAAAGCTCTTGAAAGCTTGAAAAGACCAAGACTTCCACGAGGACTTGAACCAACTGCAACGCGAGGATCTCGACGAGTTGCTTGAACTAGATTAACCATATAACGCATGACTTCTTTTTTGACGTACACCTCTTCTATTGATTCATGCATTTCGATTACCTTATCAGGCGTAGCTCTGGCCTTTACCGAAAAAGAGTCCTTCTTTCTGTCTGCACGTCCCTGTAGAATCCCCGTTTCTACATCCTCATCTGGATAACCAACACTCAATTTTATCAGGAAACGATCCATTTGAGCCTCAGGTAGTGGATATGTTCCTTCATACTCAATAGGGTTCTGAGTTGCCAATACAATGAATGGTCTTGACAATTTGTGAGTTGTACCTTCTATTGTTATCTGCTTTTCCTGCATTGCTTCCAACAATGCAGCCTGTGTCTTTGGAGGTGCGCGATTTATCTCGTCAGCTAAAAGAATATTACAGAATATAGGCCCCTTTCTGAACGTAAACTTGTTCTTTTCAGGGTCATAGAAGTAAGAACCTGTAATATCTGCTGGAAGAAGATCTGGTGTGAACTGAATTCTCTTAAATTCGCATCCTAAGGCATCAGCTAGTGTGTTGGACATCAAGGTCTTAGCTAGGCCTGGGAAATCCTCGAAAAGAACGTTGCCGTTGGCCAGAACACCTGCCATAAGCATTTCAATTGTCTCTTCCTTTCCTAAAACAACATTCGATATCTCATCTGTTATAGCCTTGGCTGATTTATTGGTGTTTTCCACCACACCTGCTTTCCCCGATTTCTTTTTTCCGTCTGTCAAACTACCACACACTCAATTTTTGGGCAATTCTCTTAAGGTCATTTGGCCTTATTTGCTTAGGGGCACCAACAAGCACCTTAAAATCATCATCTAAGGGTATATTATAACTATTAAGCAAGTTTGGAAGCAGCTTTATTCTTTCCTTTCGTGATCTGTCATCAAACTCATAAATTTGGTGCTTAAGGCGCAAACGTTCGAGAAACACCTCCTGAAGTGCACGGATTCCGTTTTCTAAATTGTGTCCATAAGAACGGAATGGACGTGGTTTACGAATATCGAAAAGGTGAAACCATCTCCTAGGTTCAGGTTGACGTAATGAAAGAGCCATTGTCAGAATTATGACTGCAACCAGAACATTTAATCGTATGACTTGAAGTATTAGTGTATCACCAGATAGTAAAAAATAAAACCCCAAAGCAGCTTGAAACAGGCTTGAACCAAAGGACTCTTGTGTATGACGAGATTCATCAAAAAGCACAGTTCCTCCATTGGGGAGTATTTTAGCAACTAAATCTATTAGAAATTCTGAGTTCTGTGCCTCATTCCACATATGATTTATTCCTATACTAGAGTCTGATATGAAAACAGCCGAACCTAGATTTTCTCCTTCAGTAGTCCTAATACCATACTCAATTCCCAACCAGAAGCCCGAAGCTGGGGCAGCCTCGTCATCTGGAGTTATAACTCCATCATCATCAGAATCTATCCACGAATTTTTAGAAGTCGTCATTAACTCGGTTTGACTCCAGACAACATTTCCATCCCAACCCACAGTTTTGGATTGAGAATCCTGCATTTCCTTAATAGCAACGGGATCATTCAATAGAACATTATATGATTTAGACGGACCAAGGTGAGCTGTTGTTTGAATTAGGGACACATTATCTCTATAATTCTGATCCCAGAGTTTGTGTTGAACAAATTCAATATCAAACAATTGAGCTATCGTATTACTATAATCATAATCTCCAAGGACAAGAATACTGCCACCATTCTCCATAAATCTAACAAGGATTTCCAACTCAAGATTGGTGTATGGAGATTCAGTACCTGCTATAACTAAAAGACTTGAAGAGGGATTGCCAATATCATCAAGAACGGCAGGATTCGATAAGATTGCACTTACATTGTAAGAAAGTTCTTCATTTTCTTCTAGTGCCTTTCTAAAATTTGATATGTCATTCCAATCTTCATCATATGCTGACAACTGCGGGTCACGTTCTACTACAACCTGAAGAATCGGAAACAAGACAAGAGTAGACAGTACAATTGTAAGAAATAAGATTATTACACCAGAACGGCTAGAAATAGTCATTCTACCTCGTGTTCTGCTCTTCCTGAAGGTCTAAACTTCCGATTACTGTACGTAAGGCAGAAACTGCGTTTAATTTGTGGTCATCATCTAGGTCAGTCACTGCATAATCTGCATTCTCATAGAGATCCGTCAGACTGGCTACGGAAGAATGATCCAGTGATAACGCTTCCTGAAGCGCAAGCTGGAACTCCCTAACTGTCTCAAAATGACGCCGTAGATAGCCATATCTCTGCAGGACTTTACACATCTCCTTATATGAATTCACGATTGACTCACGGAAGTCCATGTTTTCCTCGATGGCCAGTGCCGTAGACTCTAATATTCTTTGAAGCTCACGTAAGTGTCTTTCTCTATACCATTTCCAACCAACTGCTAAACCAGAAGTTGCCATCAAAACTGCCCCAATTATTATCCATAAAGCATAATTTGATTCTTGAACTGGGGGGCGATATGCTATGGTTCTCTCTATGTTACTCCCAATATAATAATCATCACCAGTATATGTTACTTCTACAATTACTGGATTTGTAGTATTACCCATGAAAACGGATTCAAAAGTAACTGAACCAGTTGAATCTGTAACTTCCAAAATAGTCATGCCATCTGGCTTGAAATCAATTAATAATGATGCTCCGACTACTGGACTTCCATCATAAGTTACTAGCGTTACTTTACCAGAATAAGGCTGATTGTACTCCAATGAAACTGGAAGATCAAAGATTATCATAGTCTCACCCTGTACAAAAATCCTTGACTGTGTAGAGTTATCAATGTAATCTTTGTTATTCTCAGATGAAACCGTCAGATTATGATAACCTAATTCAGTACCGAACGGAATTTCAACAGGAAACGTAAACATACCATTACTGTCTGTAACTCCATCAATTCGGACATTAGGTTCCATCTCTAATTTTACATTCAATCCCTCAATAGGTCTACCTGCAGTGTCATTCACCCAGCCTTTAACTGGAACTGTAGAATTCAATAAACCACTGAATTCTCCCATTTCTATATGGATATTATGATAAACTTGAATTTGCCAAGTTGATGAAGACGGTAAATAGAATTCTTCAGGGACATAACTGATTGTTATAGTATTTGAACCAGCCATGGTCTCATGTGGAATTACATATGTGTGTTCGAAATTACCACTATCATCTGTAGACAGATTATCTACATACATACCATGGAACAAGAAATTCAAACTGGTTTCAAGGGGGGCACCCATATCATCAACAATTCTACCACTGAAATTGAAAGATTCACCAACTAAAACATCAGAATCAGTCATAGTGATAGATATGCTTGTTTGTGCCATGACTATCAATGTTTGTTCTTGAGTTGCAGGCAAATAGTAATCACGGCCATTATAATCCCAGAATATAGGATACGCACCTAGTTCGTAGACTGCAGGCAGAGTCATGTTCTTCTTAACAAAACCTGATGAATCTGTAATTAGAGGATATTTGTAGTTCCCGAACGTCATATTGACTGGTTGATTAACCATCGGATTGTTCAAATCATCAACCAAGTATGCACTTATGACAAATTCCTGAAGACGTAGTGCTTCTATACTTTCAACTTGGAAAAAGGTTGCTGCCTGTATGTGTGAAGTTATTTCTTCACTAGATTCTGTATAGAATTCTGAACCTTCAAATAAAACTTTAACCTTGTGAGGACCTAACAAAGTTTCTCGGTCTATAAACATATTATAACTGAAAATTCCTGAATCACCAGTAGTAACGTTTTCTACAAAGACATCATCAAAGTAAATCTGGAGTTCCTGATTAGTCAATCCAACTCCTACTACATCTCTCAAATATCCAGATACTGGTGATGTTGAATTCCTGAATCCACCCAACCATTGAACCGTTAACTCTGTTTCACGCATCACTAGAACCTCAACATCATCTGATGAACTCCTAAGGAAATTCTGATCATTTACAGAGGCGGTTAGGGTGTGATTTCCAACAAATGTATCATAAGGCAATAAAAATGAGCCACTAAATTCACCATTGATTGAATTCACTTTAGTTCGAGTTATTCCATTCCAGAGGATTGTGATTTCCCTATCAAGAGGTGTGCCTAGGTCATTGTTAATGAAACCTGAAAATGTCACATTCTCACCAGCAATAACTACCTCTGAGAAATCAGTTATTTCTATCTCTGTGTGTCCCCAAATAGTGTATATCGCAATATAATTCGATGGGAGATAATATCCAAAACCTCCAAAATCAAGTTCAACAGGAATTGCACCAACAGGATGTTCGGAATCTGAACAGGACCATTCAGAATCACATTCAAAGCTAAAACTGCCATTAGAATCTCCCGTAGTACGTCTCAAGTATTCACCATCCCAAAATATATTGACCTCAATCTCTTCCACTGCTTGACCTCTATCATCAAAGATAGTTCCATTGAACCAAACGTTTTCTCCTCTTACTATCTCAACATCTGGCAAATGAATTACCGTCTCAGAAACTACCGTAAAGTCAACCTCTGTTGAGGCATTGTCATAGTAAGGAGAAGTGGTGTTGTCGAATACTACTGTAACTGTAACTTTACCAAGAACTTGTGCATTCGGAACCTGATAACTCTTTAGATATGAACCTCCAAATTCTGTGGTCACTTTATCGTCTAATGTATTGTCTCCCCAAGTGAATGATAGCTCAAGGCCAGCTATCCCAAGAGATGATTCATCTCTAGCATAACCCACTATCTCAGTCACTTCATCTCTAAGAACTTGCTTTTCATCTATATTCAAGAATACTTGCCGGTGAAGGTATACGTCTGTGGAGCCAATATCTGCTAGATTGTAATCCTTCTCAGAATAACGAATTTCAATAACATGAATGCCTACATCAATATACGATGAATCAGGAGTATACTCGAAACTGAATGTTCCATTTGTAATGAAAGATTCAAGGTAAACCTCATCAAAATGTAAAGATACTAGGCCTGAGAATTGAGTACCATTATCCATTGAAAGACTACCACTTACTATCAAACTTTCTCCTGGATAGAAGTGAATACTATCCGTTCCAATGCTAATTACTGTTTGTTGGAAAACAACTGAAGTCTGAGACGCAGATGAACCTGAATGAAGGTCATTTCCTGAAAACTCAGCTGACCAAGTAACATTTCCTAAGTTATGATCTGCGGGAACGTCATAATCAAATACAAAGTCTCCATCTGTTTCGGTTGTGGATGTTGCAATCTCAACATCATTCCATTTGATAATTACATTTTCGCCAGAGAGTGGCTGTCCGAGGTGATCTGCCAGTTCACCTTCCAAAGTAACCAATTCCCCACGTGTCACTTTAAGAGAGTCTAATTCCAAAATTATTTCACTAGTTCCAAGAACAGCAAGGTCAAGATTAACTCGTTCATCTGGTAAAGTAGAGCTTGAACTTTCAAAGGACACAATGACAGTATAATTTCCTGCCGCGAGATCTGGAGGTATAGATGACTGTATTGACCAGTTAGTTTGAGTTACATCTATCTCTGCAAGTTGAACTCCAGCAAGCTCCACAGTGATACTACCATTAGACAATGCTGATTCAGACACGCTACCATTAATCCATATGTTTTCACCTATGTATTCTTTGGAAGGTGCAATTTCTGCTGTAAGATTGACAGTCGATTCAAGAATTATTAATTCTGTAGTAATAATTGAACTGTAAAGGTATGTAGAACCTGGGAATAGGGATTCTATGCGATACTCATCATCCGCATCTGGCTGACCATCTTCTGGAACTGTCCAATTGAAAACAAAATTACCGAAGTTATCTGTCTCAGCTGTTCCAATATCACAACGATATCGCTGCCAACCACTTGGATTACAACGAATATTACTTGGCTTATTGCCTTGCCAATTAGGCTCCCAAATCTCAAACTCTATAGTTTGTCCTGCTGCTGGAACTCCTCCAATGTCCAGTAAAGTCCCTGATAGGACTAATTCCTGTCCTTTACCTACTGATTCAGGTGCATCAACAACCAAGTTAGTATCAGATGATACTTCAATATCCTCAGGACCATCTATTCCTAAGAAACCTTCCTGATAAGATGCAGCGTAAACCTCATTCCAACCAGTATATGCATCTAAGAATTCTGAAAGATTGACATCAAATGAACCAAGAGAATCTGTCTGGCCCTGGCCTATTTCGAAGGAGGGGAATTCATGGTCCTCATCCCACATTCCAAAGCCTACCAAGAAATTGGGAATTCTTGTCTCATTCTGATCCTCTACATACCCCTGAACACGAATCAATTCCCCCTTATCTACTTCAGATGGAGATATACTCTCAATTACTATAGTTACAGGATCACCAGTCATGTTATCCATATCATCAGGATCAAAATCATCGAAGTCAAATGTATCTTCTTCTTCTCCCTCATCATCAGGTCTCTCCAGTGTATTGCTGCTTCCCGTTCCACCTAGATTTATCCTCTTCCAATGACTTGCTGAGAAGGTCTCATTGTCCTCAGGGACATAAACCTCAACGAATGCATGCGCTTCATTGGAAACATACCTTGTTGGAGCGCCAAGAGCCAAAGCAGTAACAAAGAAACCAAAGGATCTATGCCTACAGGCTCCTATTCCATTAATACAAATTGATTGATAAATATCCCAAGGAGGTTCGGGGTCCGGTACATCTCCGTCACCCTCTATAAATGCTGAGAAATACCATGTCAAATTGTTTATTATCAATGCCAAGTTCGTTTCAGGAGTTCCATTATCTGGCCATAGCCAATACAACGGTTCGTTAGCAATCGTCCCATTATCATGCCTGTATTGGAGGAATTCACGGACATTCTCTTTGACTTCACTCTCACCAGTTATAGGCCGAATCGACTCTTCAGGTAAATCATCTAAGGTTAAATCTGTCGATATTGGCCTATTGAAGTATGAACCATTGGTCCCCATTCTATATTTTAAGTCTATAACGGCATCCTGATTGGATTGAACATAATAATTATCTGCCCCATCCTTAAAAAATCGAATCTCAACACCGGTTGCATTTGGATCATAATCTATAATGTCTGCATCCGGAGAAACTGATGGAATCATAGTGTAGCTGTCTGTTGTAACCGCAATGCCCATCCATATCCAACCCTCAAATATCTGTGAATAGCCCTCGTAATTAGTAGGGAATATTTCTGTCTTGGTCGGGTCATAATTATACATCGTGTAAGGATTGCTATTTGCGCTGTCATAATACAATGCATCAAGAGAAGACCAACGTTTTAGAGTTCCTAAGACCGGATCAAATATCTCATAAATTGTGACATTACCATCGGTAGCTCCCGTGTCTGGATTAGTTCCAGGTGGGTCACCAGGTTCAACGGGAGGTGGATCCTCACCGTCTGGATCACCATCATCATCACTGTCTGCATCACAGGGATTTGTGCCTTCATTATACTCACGAAGATTGTCTGAACCATCATTATCAGGATCATCGAACTTGTCACTACCATCTGTCGGGTCCAGACCACAACCATCTATGCCACGATCTGAATATGTATCCTCCCAACCATCTGGCATACCATCTTGATCTGTGTCTGAATCAAAAGGGTCGGAATCCCAATAAAACTCAAGACTATTCATCAACATGTCACCGTCATTATCAACAGAGTCATCTGTAGCATTTCGTGGATTAAAGCCGTAATAAACTTCCCAGCCGTCCCAGGCACCACCATCATCAGTGTCCTTGTCGTTGGGATTAGTATTGTTGTAATATTCCTCTAAATTGGTGTATCTTTCCTCTACTGAAATAGTTCCATCCCTATTCGCATCATAACCGTCTGCATCACTGTCCTCATCTCCATCAGGATCGTTAGGATCTGAACCTTGAACAGGAAAAACAGCCAAAGGTGAAAGCAAAAGACTGAAAACTACCAAAACTGCGAATAGCTTAGAAACCTTCATCTTTTCACCAACGCGTAAGAATCTGCGGACTTATTACATAAAGTTATGCCAAATTTTCCTGAAAGGAAAATAAAAGAATTAATTGTCAATTATCAGCCTCAAAACCATCGCTCATGCCATCATTATCTGTGTCTGGATCCCAAGGATTAGTCTGAGCCTCTTCCTCTCTCCAATTGGGGAAGTTATGCCATACACCTTCCCAATCTTCCCAACCATCATTATCATAGTCTAGCAGGCCATCCGTGCCATCCAATGGATTCAAAGTGCGAGTCTCATTAGCAGGTCGATTATCGTTCCAATATATCTCCCATCCATCGGTACAATTATCTCCATCAGTATCTGCCTGTGTGGGATGTGTGTCCATCATAAATTCTTCATAATTTGTAAATTTCTCGTCAGGTGATAGTTCTCCATCACGATCTGAATCATACCCATCAGAATCACTATCCCAATCTTTATCCTCATCAGAATTAGGATTCAAACCGTAATATCCTTCCCAACCATCTGGCATCCCATCACCATCTGTATCATTATTACGTGGATCTGTGCCGTTCAGAAACTCCTCATAATTTGTGAATTTCTCCCATTCCTCAATCGTTCCATCTCGATTGAAATCCCAGCCATCGTTATCAAGATCTTGATCTGCATCACTTGAATCAAAAGGATCTAAACCATTCAGAATCTCCCAACCATCAAACATCCCATCACCATCTGAATCAGGATTGGAAGGATCAGTAACATACCCATCTTCTCCTGCAAAACATTCTTCACCATCTGTCAGGAAATCTCCATCAGTGTCTCTAATAATTGGATTAGAACCTGTGATATTATCAACACTAAAGACGTTATCATCAAAGCCTTCCACATTTGAATTATCAAATTCGTAAAGATTTATCAATGAATCATTGTCTGGATCATCGTAGGCATCGCTTGTGTTGAGTGGTTGAAAACCCCAATGAACCTCCCAACCATCCGACATGCCATCACCATCTGTATCGCCATTAGTAGGGTCTGTATTGTTCAGGTACTCATGAAGATTATAGTAGGCTTCTTCCTCTGTAATATTGTCATTCCAGTCAGCATCGAATCCATCATTATCATTATCCTGTAAAGCATCTATTGAATCCAGAGGGTCAAGTCCATACTTTATCTCCCAGCCATCTGGCATTCCATCGCCATCAGTGTCTGAGCTGGTTGGATCTGTCAAATAATTGAAAAGCTCTTCACCATCCAGAAGTCCATCACCATCTGTATCATTATTTCGTGGAAGAGTGGTGGTTATGTTATCAACTTCAACGTAAGGCCCAGCGGCAGTATTATTGTATTCAAGGCGGTTGATAACTCCATCATTGTCTGAATCTGCCCCTGCATCCAAAGCATTTAGAGGATCTAAACCATATCTCCATTCCCATCCATCAAGCATCCCGTCTGCATCTGTGTCTGCAATATAGGGGTGCGTGTCTGCCTGAAACTCTAGGATGTTGTTGTGCTCTTCATCCTCTTCAATAGTTCCGTTATAGTTTGAGTCAAAACCATCCTCGTCATTATCTACCGTAGCGTCAAAATCATCAAGCGGATTAAGGCCATAATATACTTCCCAACCATCAAGCATTCCATCATCATCTGTATCGTTATTGTTGGGAGAAGTATTGTTCAGAAACTCCTCAATGTTCGTATACGCTTCCGAGGATGAAACAAATGTATCTCTATTCGAGTCATAACCATCTTCATCCAAATCCTGTTGAGCATCAGAGGGGTCTGTTGGTTGCAAACCATAGTATGCCTCCCATCCATCCAGCATTCCATCGCCATCTGTATCATTCTCTCTTGGATTAGTACCATTCAGATATTCCTGTAAGTTGGTGAAATTTTCATCTTTGGTAATTATGAAATTACGATTGAAGTCCCAACCATCTCCATCAATATCATCATCTGCATCAGATGGTGAGAGTGGATTGAGACCATACAAGACCTCCCAGCCATCTGGCATGCCGTCCCCATCCGTATCATTGAAAGTAGGATCTGTCTTATGGTACAGCATTTCGTCATTGTCACTTATACCATCATAATCCGTGTCATTCAAATCAGGGCGCGTTGTGAATATCCCATCTGCATCATTCCAACCTTGAACCAGACTGTTATTGTATTCGTAAATATTTGGTAAGCCATCTAATTCTTTATCTTCAAAATTATCTGAAGCACGAAGAGGATCTAAGCCAAAATAAACTTCCCAACCATCTGGCATATCATCTCCATCTGTATCTTCATCAAATGGGTGGGTATCATTGAGAAACTCCATGTAATTAAGGTAGCGTTCATCAAAAGATAATTCCATGTCAAAATTGGAGTCCCAACCATCCACATCAGAATCAAACCAAGCATCCCCATTACTTCTTGGATCAAGACCATAATATACTTCCCAACCATCTGTCATAGTATCATCGTCAGTATCTGGATTCCATGGATTTGTTCCTGCATTATACTCCTCAAGATTAGTGAATCTCTCATCAGGACTGATTGATGAGTCACGGTTCCAATCATAGCCGTCCTCATCCAGATCTTTATTTGAATCCAAAGAAGATATTGGATTTAAATTGTAGAATATCTCCCAACCATCTGGCATCCCATCATTATCTGAATCTGGATTAGTGGGATCTGTACTATTTCCCAGTATGAAATCTAATTCATACTCCATTAAATTGGTAAATCTTTCACCTTCTGAGATAATTCCATCTCCATTCTTATCATGCCCGTCACTATCCATATCCTCGTCCGCATCACTCGCATCTGTCGGATTTAGACCATAAAGTATCTCCCACCAGTCAGGCATTCCGTCATTATCACTATCTTTGGTAGGTAAATTCAAATCTGATGTAGCTTCTCTCGAATCTATATGTTGTGAAGACTGAAATGATACCAGAGGTGAGAATGGTAAAGCTGCAAGAAGCATGATTACCACTGCAAGAACGACGTAGCGTCTACCTCCGGTAGAATTAGGGTCCGCCATTGAATGTCAGTCTATGACAGGGCTATAAAGGGTTCATTGAGACTATACAATTACCAAATCACGAGGTAAATTCGTAAGACTGACCAAACCCGATGAAGTCAAACAAACATCATCCTCAATTCTAATCCCTCCAAGGCCCGGAATATAGATACCTGGTTCAATTGTGAAAGTCATACCCTTTTCAAGTATAAAATCACTTTCTGGCTTTATATATGGCTCTTCGTGAATTTCTAAACCTAGTCCGTGACCTGTACGATGTGTGAAAAACTCTCCAAAACCGTAATCTTCAATAACTTTCCGGGTTGCAGAATCAACGTCGCCTGCTTTAACTCCAATTTTTGCCTTCTTTCGACCTGTTTGGTTTGCTAATCTCACTGCATCATACGCTTTCAACAAACGTTCATCGATATTATTGCCTAAAGCATAGGTTCTAGTTATATCTGAAAAATATCCCTCGTGCGTTGCACCCCAATCAACGATTACTAATTCACCTTCCTCGAATTGCTTATTTGTCGGGAAGTGATGAGGATTGGCTGCATTTACTCCTGAAGCAACGATCGGTGAGAAAGGAAGACCTGTGTCAGAGCCATTCTTCAGAAGTTGAATCACCAAATTAGCTGCAAATTGTTTTTCAGTAGTTCCAATTTTCATTTGGTCCAGAACAGATAGCAAGGATTTCTCTGCAATCTCAACTGCTTTGATCATGCAATTTATCTCTGAGTCTGACTTAGACATCCTTAGTTCTGCAAAGATGTCTGTTGCATCAATCGTATCTGCTGCAATACCTGAAGAAGAAATCAAATTCAACTCTAAATGTCGGATTTGCCTTGATTCAATTCCTAATTCAGAGAATTTACTGATTTTAGAGAATTTGTCAAAAGCGAGATTAGGCCCTTCCTTGTCATCATACGTGATGTATTCAAGTCCAAGGTTCTTAATCTTAGGAGATTCCAACTCTGGAAGAACGAATGTTGCTGAATCCTTAGATACAAAGAAAACTACAGGTCTCTCACTAAGGTGAAACTCGGAACCTGTAAGATATTCCAGATTTGGACCTGGTACGATTGCTAAAGCTTCAACAGAATGCTGGTCCATTAAATTTCTGAGATGCTTCAGATTATCCATACAGCCCCATAGACCCTCTGTCTTATTATGTGGTCTCAATAGCGTTGTGTGGATTTAGATACCTACTACAATTTAATCGAGGAAATGGGGAAATATCGGGGT
>CAYSOH010000010.1:10956-18081 GCA_964432625.1 uncultured archaeon | reverse complement strand
CAAAGTGAATTTAGGGGTGCTAGTTATTCACAATCACAGATATTGATAGAAGGAAATGTAGCCAGTACTAATTTTCTAGATGGTTTACATGAATTTAAGCAAGGAAAAGCAGGATGCAATCCTAATATTGCTAATTGTGGTTTGAATGATGATAGATTCATAATTCAAGTTGGTTCAGAGGCACGTATTGAGGCAGTTAATGAAGTCGTTCAGAAGGCAGTGGATTCTGAAGAATACAATGTCGGTAAAAATCAGGATTCTACGCATAAGTGGGTTACAACTAATGTGTTCAGCGTTGTTCCAGAGGACACTCTGGAATTGACTTGGAATGGTTCATCTCCCTCTTTAGAGATAACAATTTTTTGGTACGACGAAAACGGCGAAAAAGTTGGAGAGAAAATTCTACGAAGTCCTCTTGATTCTGATTTATCATTAGCTTCAAAGGTTTCTACAAGCGTGCCAAATAATGCTGAAAAATCTCGAATAAAGTTTTCTAATCTTCAGAATGAGAGTGAGATAAAGTACTCAGAGGTGCAGAATTCTAAAGATGAATATATCTTTGTTCAATCACTAAAATATACTTTCAATCTTACCTACGAGTCTAAGTCTTTCAGCCAAACTTCAGATTCAGATATTAAGAATCTATATGATTATCTTTATCTAAGAGATATTGACGTCGCAGATCCATTCACAGGTACCACATATTCTGATGAAATAAAGCACGTATTGTATAGAGAAGATAACGGTGAGTACACCTCTTCTGTAATAAGAGTATATATCGGTCCAGGTACGGTACATGAATTGGACAATGATGGGTTAGAATACATGCGGACAGAGCTAAGTGAAAATGTTCCGGCTAGTATGGAAGGTTATGAGATTAGCTTTACTGGAGGGCATGTATTGACAAGTGTCACAGTGAACGAGATACAGTCCACACAGATTAGCTCAACTTTAGTATCAATTGTTTTAGCAGCTCTGATGCTCGTCATTATTTATCGAAATATAGCAATGGCGACTTTAGCAACCCTACCTACGATTCTCGCAACAGTCTGGATAATGGCTACTATGGCAGCCCTAGGAATAACTCTTAACGTTCTAACAGTTATGGTTACAGCCTTGACAATAGGTCTTGGTATAGACTATGCAATTCATGTTGTTGAGAGATTTAGAGAAGAATCAGAGCATAAAAGTGAAAGACAAGCAATTGAAACTACAATCGAACGTACTGGTTCAGCACTTCTAATCTCAGGACTTACAACAGTTTCTGGTTTTGCGGTTCTGTTCCTTTCACCCATGCCTCTTGTTAGAAATTTTGGAATTATAACTGCAGCTACCATTGTTTATTCACTTATAATTGCAATTTTTGTCCTTCCGAGCTTAATATGGACTGTAAATAGAATAAAAGAATGGTATTCTAGTCAGATATTAAGTTAGTCTTTTTTTTACGTCTATTTTCCCACAATTCTCTAGCTAGTTGCCTCATGTCCTCTACTGAGTCTGATTCATCGACTATTTCAGCCCCTAATAATGTTTCCATAGCATCCTCTAAAGTTATTATTCCTTGAGTGGTTCCGTATTCATCAACTACTAGAAATATGTGTTCTCTTTTCTTCAGGAATTCGTCTAGTAAAGTTGCAACCGATTCTTCAGGACCTACAGTAGATAGCTTAGATATTATGTCTTCCATTTTTGTATCATCTTCACCTTTACTTTGGAGTTCCATTATAGTACTTCTGAATACAACTCCAATTATGTCATCTATGTTCTCATCATGAATAGGAATTCTTGAGAAAGGAATTGGAACGTTTTCCTTAACGACTTTACCAACAGTCTCTTTCCTATTTATTGTCATCATGACAGTACTCGGAGTCATAACGTCTTCAGCCAAGATTTTGTCAAGTGTTAGAAGATTTTTTATGACCTGAGTTTCCTGTTTTTCTAGAGCCCCTTGAGTTTCACCTATTTCTGCGACAGCGATCATTTCCTCACGAGTCATCTCTTTTTGATCCTCGTTACCTTCCGCTATCTTCTTTGAGAAACTATTCAACACTACTACTATGGGCCAAGTAATCCATACAAGTCCATCTAATACGTATGCAGAGGTTGGAGCTAATTTTCTCCAGTAAATTGCCCCTAGTGTTTTTGGTATTATCTCTGAGAAAACCAGTATCAGTATGGTTAGAATGATTGATGCTGCAGTAAACCATTCATTACCTAGTTTATGAAATTCTGAACCTACACCTGCAGCTCCGATAGTATGTGAAATGGTATTAAGTGTTAGGATTGCAGCTAATGGTTGATCAATATCTTCTTTTAGTCTTTTAAGTCTTAATCCACTATTTTTTTCATCTTTACCTAGTAGTTCAATATGTGACCATGTTACCGATAGAATAATAGCTTCCAGTAATGAACAGATAAAAGAAACACCAAGTGCTAGGAAAATGAAAAGTGCAATTCGGCCCCACTGTAATTCAGGATTTTCTAATCCATCAGTTACAGATGTAAAAGCAGCCAGAAAAGTCACTAAATCAGAATCCTCCTTCAAAGGCTGAAAAACTATTTATTTGCATAAATTTCCGACATGACTTAGCTATTATCAATTGTTAATAACCTCGGACATGATTCGCCCTAGTGGGCCATAGACTCATAGGTAGTCACTGGAAGCTTCTTTATTAGTTCTTTCGTTTCCCAATTGTTTTTAGCACAAATCATTATAACTACGCTTTCTACGGCGCCAACATGGCACGTTTCCCTGAGGCCGAAGCACGCATGTTTAACAAAAAAGTTTGCATGCAATGTAACGCAATTAATGCATGGAAAGCAGAAAAATGTCGAAAATGTAACTACAAGGGACTAAGACCCAAAGCCAAAGAACAGCGTGGTAAGTGATTATTCTATTATCCTTGTTCCTTCTTCATTACCAATAATTACTTTTGTTGCCATATCTACGAATAATCCCGTGTCAACTACACCATCTATAATCAATAATTCAGTATCTAATTTTTTTGGATTGCTTATTCCCTCATTAAAATAACAGTGATAAATGTAGTTTCCATTGTCAGTAACAAAAGGATTTCCATCGCTTTCAAGTCTATGTTCAGTCTTACATCCTAATTTTTCAATTTCTTTAGATGTGGAATGGTGTTTGGAAATTTCTACTTCGATAGGTAAGGGCCCTACTCCTAAAAGTTCAACCATTTTTGTTTCATCAACAATTATAACCAATTCTTTAGCTTTTTTTTCAACCTTTTTTTCTCTTAGCAAAGCTCCTCCTAATCCCTTAATCAGATTTAACTCAGTTGATACCTCATCAGCACCATCAATAGCAATATCTATACTATCTTCATCATCAATATCAATTAGTTTTATTCCCCATTTTTCAGCTTGATTTTTCGTTTGAATAGATGTAGGCATTCCAATAATCTGGAAATTCTTAGATAATTTCTCACCTATAAGATCAACAGCAATTGCAGAGGTCGAACCAGTACCTAGGCCTACAATCATTCCGTCTTGAACAAGTTTTACAGCTTCCTTTGCTGCGTTTCTTTTTGCCGATTCTTGATTCAATAGTATAGCCCACCTTCAGGTTCGGATATATCCGTCTCATTCAGGCGATTCTTGATTTTTTCAAGTGCTTCTGTGAAATTCTTGTAAGTAATCTGAGTTCTTCGACTTTTGATAGCATTCATTCCAGCTTCTACACATAGCGCTCTTAGATCAGCTCCAGAAAAGCCTTCAGTCTCATCTATTATATTGTTGTACTTCACTCCTTTTGCAACGGACATTTTAGAAGTGTGAATCTTTATTATTTTCATTCTTGCATCTTCTTCAGGTAAAGGTATCTTGATTATTCTATCAAATCTACCCGGTCTCAATAATGCTTCATCAAGGATATCAGGTCTATTTGAGGCAGCCATTATTGACACCTCCCCTCTTGGTGTAAACCCGTCCAATTCACCTAGAAGCTGCATCAATGTTCTTTGTACTTCCCTGTCTCCAGTTGTTCCAACATCCATTCGTTTTGCTCCTACAGCGTCAAGTTCATCAATGAAAATTATGCTTGGGGCCTTTTCTTGAGCTAGTTGGAAAAGTTCTCTTACAAGTCGTGCGCCTTCACCAATGTACTTCTGTACTAATTCACTACCAATTAGCCTGATGAAAGTAGCATTTGTTGCATTGGCCACAGCTTTGGCCATTAGGGTCTTTCCTGTTCCTGGGGGACCAACTAGTAGAACTCCTTTTGGAGGTTCAATTCCTATTTTAGTAAAACGCTTAGGATGGAGCATTGGTAATTCTATTGTACTTCGTAGTTCGTCCAATTCATCGGCTAAACCACCAACATCCTTGTAGGTTTCAATTGGTTTACTTTCAACTTCAGCACCCATTACAAGTGGATCCTTAGCCGAAGGCAACGTTTCTAGAACTGCTAATGTTTGACGGTGCAATGCGACTCTATCGCCAATTTCCAGTTTTTCCTTATCTATTCCTTCAGAGATGTGGACTACAAAATCTGGTCCACTGCTAGACTTGATGCTAACTCGGCCATCATCCAGTATATCTCTAACGGTTCCTATGACCTGAGGAGGTGCTCTAAGTCTGGCGAGTTCACCTTTAAGATGTGCATTTTCTCTTTTCATTCTCGAAACGTCAGTTTCTAGTTGTCTTTTTTCAGCTTCGAATCTCTCAGTCTCTTCGATAAGCCATTTATCCCAATCTTCACCTTTTGATGGTGCTGACACGTCTCCTTCGTCTTCGTCTGAGGCCACCTTAAATCACTAAACATTTAATTGACTCAGTTATATATCAGTTTTGATTTCAAATGTTATGTGAAATGTGCGGTTCCGAATCAGCCCTCTTATCTCCACGTAAAATATCAGGTTCAGTGATTCAAGTTTGTAGTTCCTGTGTTGATTTAGGTTCGGAACCAACGCATAGAGAATCAATAGGGCATAGAGCTTATGTTGCACAAACTCTTCAGAAGAGAAATCAGAAGAGAAGATACAGCGATATTGAGACAGATGATATGGTATTGATTAATGACTATGGTTCTGTTGTTAGAAAGGCAAGGGAAAAATTGAGTATGGATCATGCAACTCTGGCTAGTAAGATATCCGAGAAGAAATCTATAGTGACCTCGGTTGAATCTGGAAATATGCGACCTAATGAAAAGTTAATCAAGAAGTTAGAAAATTTTCTAAAAATAAGATTAATGGAAAATGTTGAGGATAGTCCTGAAATTAAATCCAAAAAATCAAGCGATGGCCTGACCATGGGAGATTTGTTAAAACAAGCTATGGAAGAAAATTGAGTTATAAACCACACAAAATCTATTTGTACTAACTTTCAACTTCAATAATAGTATGGGGCTATTAGGTCGGCAATTTAATCTGGACAGGTCAGCTGAAGATTCACTCCTCTTGGTTTTGTCTACTCTGACGTTTACAGTTTCTTTATTTTCAGGATATATGGAATCCGGTATTGGAAAACTTATAGCTCTTCCACTGTTTGGAATAGAATTCCACTTAATTTCAACGCCACTGTGGTTGATTTCTGGAATAGCTTGTATTCTATGCCTTCAACAGTTATTTCATAAGATATGGTCACATGGTATTTGGCTCATAGGCGTATATTGGCTCACTGCTCTTGGGACAATAATTCTTTTCGTTATGTTCGATCAGGGATATGTATGGTTCTTTGTTGCCTTGATTCTAATATTTCTGGCATTATTCCTTATGTATTGGATGATTCTAGAAATATACAGCCTAAGGTTCACTATTCTGGGAGAGATTCCTGAAGCAGACAGATCCATAAGTCTTACGGATTGGTTATTATCAGTTCCATCTTTCTTTATTTGTACATTCATTAGTTATTACTATTACACGAAGTGGTACATGAACGAGGACGGCTGGTTCACTTTTGGTTATGCTTCCGAAGGGTACTTGATATTTCAATTTGGTGTTTTCTTCTCAGGCCTGTATATACTATACGTCCCTCAGTCGCTTCTAGGAGATTACCTAGAATACAGTGATTTAGACATAAATACTAGTTATAATGTAGATAAAAACAAGGTTGAGCAGCGTCTTGCTGACTATTCTAAAAGTTTTGATGAAGGTAAAATCCAGGCAACACTAGTAGATCTTTATCGTATGGCAGAACAGGATCCTGAGTCTTGGTCAAAATTGGGGGAATTTTATCCTGATTGGAGTGTTGAAGAAATCAAGCTTTTTATAACTAAATTAGAAGAATTAGGTTCCTGATTTATATTTAGAAACACAATGACAAAGGTTATATACGATTTTTTTTAGCAACAGTTATTGTTTCAGAGAAATCTGATACAAACTCTTTGCTTCGGCACTGGGAGAAAAACATGAGCAACATGAATCTACCCGAATGGACAGCACAGGCCTTAGTGGCCGTAGGAGCAGTATTTCTGCTAATATCAGCATATGTTATGGGAGTTTATGTTCCCAACGCAATGAAATTCTCTGATGATTTCGACGTAAACATCTATTTTGAGGGTACTATCGATACATTTGATTTTGATGCAGAGACTGGAACTGGAGCTTTTGTTGATAATGTAGGCACAGGATCGTATGATCCTACAGCAACCAAGAATGTAGGTGGCGCAACTCTGAATGTTGTAGCTGATCCTAGTAAGAGTACCGATGATTACACACATCTTTCCCAGAATTTCAGTTTGACAACAGACGGTTTAGATGGTGAGGGTGTCTGGCTTGGTACGATTGCTGAGTCAGAATCTTATCTGCATCGTTCAGATTACACTAGTCATACTACAATTGGCGGAGAGGCAACACAAGGAACTTGGACTCCTAATAATCCTCCTGAAGAAGGCAAAGAATTCAAATTTGCCAATCCTGTAAATAGTGATCACATTGACACATTTACATGTGCTGATTCACAAACAATTGATGACTTAGAGGTTCTTATTTGTACTGCTAATGAAACAGCTACAAAGATTCCATTTACACCATCTGAAGGTAGTGATTTACATCTTCTTCAGACTACAATTGAAGGGTTTAGCGATGCTGCTGGACCAGGTTCAGCACCAATGTGGTTTGAATACAAATCTGTACAGACTGTTGGAAAAGAATTAGGAAGCAATGT
>CAYSOH010000010.1:0-10856 GCA_964432625.1 uncultured archaeon | reverse complement strand
TGTGGTTTGAATACAAATCTGTACAGACTGTTGGAAAAGAATTAGGAAGCAATGTCAACCGTCTTTTTGAGGTTACAATCTATATGACAATGCCTTCAACTTTGGTCTATTTGAATGATAACTTCACAACAGTCACCTATTATGAGGGAGTAGTTGGAGGAATAGACACATCAGATCCGTTCTTTGGTGCAGATTATTACAACGCAACAGGAAAGAGAGGAGGGTATGTAAACTCTGATTCTTCAAACGCTAATTACATAAACGTTACAGGTTTCCTTAACATATTTGCAATAGAATACGATGAGAATGGAACCGCAATACCAACTGATTACGATAATGTAGATTCAGAGGATCCTAATTCAACATTCCAAGAAGGGTTGGTTAATGCTACGTATGACGTTAATAGAACGAGTCTGAAATATTTACAAGCAGATGGTTCAGACAGTTTCACATTTTTCTCACCGGTATGTGAAACTATTAGCATTGTGGACAGTGCGTGCTGGGTTCCCGCAGAGAATCAATCGTGGCCCAATCCTTTCTCAAGTTTGAAGACTGTAGCTGGAACAGGAGATCCATTTACTGGTCAGGGTGAACCTGCTGGAATATATATGCAGAATTATACTTTCATGGGTATTGAGTTAATTAACAATGCAACGACCTATCATTTCCAAGCCAATGAAACTGGAATTTGCTGTTTTTACAGACAATACTTAGGAGATATGCACATGAATTACTATGAGGACGTGTGGGTAGATCCAATAACTGGCACTGTAATTAATCAGCATTATGACGTCCAGTTAACATACGATATGCCTTTTGGACCAGATATAATACGAGATATTGATGCCAGGTTCACAGAAGAACAGATTAACAATTCAATTTCGTCTGCAAAACGACAGGCTCTTGCACAATATTATCAGGGTCAAGACGTAGTAGCTCTAAGACTAGTTGGTCAGTATACTGAGAATGAACAGGCAAATCAGATTGAAACAGCAAAAGAAAATGAAGCGGCCAAGCAATTAGGTACAGTAACACTTCCAGCTATTTTGATTGGAACAGCTATGGTTTGTCTTGCTGCAGGGTTCTATGTTTATTATCAGAATGGTGGAGGAATCACTGATTTGGGTGTAGATGAGCCTAGCAGTGAACCGGAATCTTCACCAGAAATGGCACCGACTACTGAAGAAGAATCTACAGAAGAGGAAGCTGCTGATGACTCATCTGATGGAGATTCAGATGCTGAAGAAGATTCTGACGACTCAGATGATGAAGAATCAGATTCTGATGATGATGATCAGGGCGGCGATGAGGGAAGCGGTGGCGAAGAAAACATACATTCTTCGGCACAGGGTGGCTTTGGCTGAAGAAAAAGAATAGCTGTTAAGTTTAATCAGGATATGAATTAGCAGTTGGGTTAGGTGAAGGCTTCAAGCTTCTTTCGGTTATTGTCATCAATCTGAATTTTCTCACCAGTCTTGTAATTGACCATCACTACAACACTATCCGCATCAGCTACAATTTTGGACCCGTTGTTTTTGCTTGTTATTTGATGTTCTATTCCAAAAGAAGTGTTTCCAATGTGCTTGACTCTTGTCTTGACATAGATTGTGTCTGGACAAGATATAGGGATTCGATAATTTGTATTGAAATTGGCTAAAATGGGTCCCATTCCATTCTCAGAAAGAATTTTGCTCATACTAAGTGCGTCAAGATCCCAGATTTTACACATTAATTCAACTCTGGAAGTTTCACACCATTTCAGATAGATGATATTGTTAACATGTCCAAATGAGTCCATATCACCCCATAGAACAGGTATCTCGGTTGTTATCGGCCAATTTTTTTTAGTCATCTAGAAATTTTTTCCCCATCTGATAAAATGCATTACCTACTAACCACTGCCCCCCGTCCGCTATTAGCATATCTCCAGTAATGACATCTGCAGCTGGTGAACACAGATACAAAACTTGCTGTGCCATCTTTTCAGAATCCGTAATTCCCCCTGCGGGAATGTATTCTTCAAACATCTTGGCAGTATTCTTGTCAATCATCAGGTTTTGCTGAACATTCTCCGTCAAAACTACCCCAGGACACATAGCATTCACCCTGATATTATCATCAGCCCATTCCAACGCTAGCGTTCTGGTAAGATTCAAGACACCTGCTTTTGCAGCACCTGAATGACCAACAAAAGGCGCTGCATTCCAAGAATAGTTTGTAATTATGTTTACAATAGATGCTCCATTCTTTGCCTTTCTTAACAATGGATAACAAGCCTTCGACACTCTAAATGTTCCATCAAGAACTATGTCCACAACCGCCCTCCAAGCGTTTTCACTCATTGCAGCTATAGGTGCAACAAAGTTCCCGGCAGCATTATTGATTAGAATGTCAAGTTCTCCCCACTCAGAATCCAAGAATTTAGTGACTTCCTCAACAGTTTCATTATCTCTAACGTCCATCGTCATCCAAATTAATTTTTTACCAAATTTCTCTTCGGTTTCAGCAGCAGCCTCTGCTAATTTTTCCTCTTTCCTAGACGCAATGAATACTTCTGCACCATGATTAAGAAAAGCTTGAGCAAATCCTAATCCCATTCCGGTAGCACCACCAGTTATGAATACTTTTTTACCATCAAAAATATTTTCTTTGAATACACTCTCAGACATTAGTATCACCTAGCTCCTGAGAATTGGCTAATGCTGTTGAATCCTTCATCTGGCATTGACATCATTGTTTTCGATCCAGATCCAATCGTTATAGCTCTTGAAAGTGTTTCTGGCAGTATTCTTTCAAAAAAGAATCTTGCCAATATAATCTTGTGCTCATAGTAGTCTTCCTTGTCTCTTTTTGAAAATGCCACTTCTAACATTAGCAGCCACATATATGCCATAGCTACAAGTCCAAATTGCCTCAGATAATCGGTTGCTGCAGCTCCTATTTCATATGGATTTCCAAGTCCCTTTTGAGCCATGTAAAGGGTAGTCTTTTGCAAACCTTTCAATGCTTTTGAGAATGGGACTACAAACTCTTTCATATTTGAATCATTCTTATTTTCCTCTATAAATTTCAGTGCAGGATGGAAGAATCTCCGTAGTAATCGGCCCATATGTTGCGGCATTTTTCTTCCCGCCAAATCTAGGGCTTGTATACCATTAGTTCCTTCCCATATTGGAGCTATTCTAACATCTCTGGAGAACTGTTCCATTCCATATTCCTTGATATATCCATGTCCGCCATATATCTGAAGCATATCATATGTTATCTCAACACCATAATCAGTCAGTAGTGCCTTGACGATAGGAGTCATTAATTCTACGAGATCCTTATTTTCCTTCCTTACCTTCTCATCTGGATCCTTAATTGATTTGTCAATAGCTAATGCAGTCCAAGAGGCCAGCATTCTCCCTGAATCAATCAGGGATTTTGATCTCAGTAACATTCTTCTAACATCAGGATGAACAATAAGTGGATCGGCTTCTCCATCTGGATTCTTTGGTTCCTTAAGATCTCGACCTTGGAGTCTGTCTTTAGCATAAGCAAGTCCGTTTTGGTATGCAATTTCGGACTGACCAAGACCCTGCAAACCTACTGCAATTCTCTCAGTGTTCATCATGGAGAACATGGCTGAAAGACCCTCATGTGGTTCACCAATGAGATAACCTTCAGCATCTTCGAAACTCATGACACAAGTTGCAGAACCATGTACTCCCATTTTCTCCTCAATAGATACACATTTGACTCCATTTCTAGTCCCTAAAGTACCGTCTTCATTTACTAAGAACTTTGGAACTAGAAATAGACTGATTCCTTTAACACCTTTTGGCGCATTAGGTAATCGGGCTAGAACTAGATGTATGATATTTTCTGCTATGTCGTGTTCTCCACAAGAAATGAAAATTTTCTGCCCATTCAAATTATATGATTTACCTGTAGGTTTAGCGTTGGTTCGAATAAGTCCTAAATCGGTTCCACAGTGCGCTTCGGTCAGACACATAGTTCCAAACCATTCACCAGTTAAGAATCTTGGAAGATATTTCTCTTTTAGTTCTTCACTTCCATGATTGTATATGCAATGATAGGCACCTTTTGTAAGTCCCATATATATTCCCAGAGACATATTCGTTGCGCAGGATATTTCATCAGCAAGGTTACTGAGTACGTTTGGAAATTCCATTCCACCATATTTTTGATGTCCAAATAGTGTAGTCAGACCAGATTCAATCAATACATTTGCAGCCTTCTTCATGCTTGGTGGTACAGTAACATTTCCATTCTCGAATTTTGCTCCTATCTCATCCCCATCTTTGTTTGAAGTGAGCCAATATTCTTCTGACATTTTACCGAATTGATCACTAATCATTTCAATCATGTCCCATGTAGCCTCTTCATACCCTTCGTATCCTTCTAATTGTCTTTCAACGTTCAGCACTTCCCGCAGGATGAATTCGTATTCTCTGTTAGGGGCCTTGTACTGGACCATTAGTTCCTCAGTGGTTTTCCAGTTGTCAGCATATGTTCTACTCGGTCCATAGTTCCTTCAGTTTTCATCAACTTGATTATTCCTTCTCTCTCCATTTCGAGTATCATGTCATCAGATACAGTCTTAGTTGGATCTGTGTTTCCTCCGCTCAGGATATGTGATAATTCTCTTGTTACAGTAACATCATGTGGTGTTGCATGACCAGCTTTTACCAGATCACTAACGGCTAGATCAAGAGCTGCCTTTCCTGACGGCCCTGGTAAATGGTGTTCACCTGGTAGAGGGCATTCATAATTATCAATCATTTGAAGGCATTTTTCTTTTGCGTCATAGAGTAAACGTGCTCTATTCATGGTTATTTCATCACTATCTTTTAGAAAATTCAATTCTTTTGCTTCTTGTGCACTTGTTGCTACTTTTGCAGTACCAACATTCTGGAATATTTTCATTATGGCAGCCATAGGACCTTTTGGTTGTTTAGAATCATTATTCCATCTAGTAATCATTTCCTTACAACCACCCCAAGCAGGAACAAGACCAACCCCTACTTCGACTAATCCAATATAACTTTCTGAGTGGGCTTGTACTGCATCACACGCTAGTAGTACCTCACATCCTCCACCAATAGCTAGGCCTGACGACGCCCCAACAACTGGGAAATCACCATGTTTTAGCATCATGAATGCCATTTGTCCACCAAGGACAAATTTTTCAGCTTCTTCCCAGGCTCCTACATTCGTCACAAAGCTTGACAGTCCCAAATTAGCCCCGGCCGAGAAATTATTCCCATCGTTTCCAATAACAATACCTTTGTAATTCCCAGATTCACATTGGTCAGTTGCTTCGCTTAAAGCTTCCATGATTAATGGATCCATGGAATTCATCTTGCTGTGAAATTCTGCTAGAATAATCTGGTCTCCCATATCCCATAAACTAGCAGACGGATTCTTGAAAATAGGCTTTTTTCCTCTCTTTACGTCAGCAGCAGTAAGATAGCCTTCCGGCCTATTTATTTTGTGATATTTCCCATCCGTTCCAAAAAACAAGACAATATCATTATTTTCTTCATAGAAATTACCTTCTGCAACGCTCTCCAACAATTTAGGAATTTTTATTCCATCCTCAGCTATTCTTGAAGCAAACCATGATGGTCCTAAATCATCAAGCATTTCGAATGGTCCCTTCTTCCAGAGAAATCCATTTTTCATGGCTAAATCGACATTTACAATTGTATCTGTTATATTTGGTACTAGTGAGGCCGCATAAGCCAATGTTTTGGAAAGCACATTCCATGCATACTCTCCACCTTTGTCATTGTACTCGACCAGTTGTCTTAGGCCTTTTTTGGCCGCTTTTACGCTTTCTAGACCAACATTTCTAGTGGCTTTGTGATATTCTCCGGTTTTCAAGTCTCTAGCTTCTTTAATCTTCTTTCCGGATTCTGAATTCAGTCTATAGAATCCACCTTTTCCTTTCCTACCGGTATATCCATCTGTAATCATTGAGGATAATATTTTTTCTATACCGAGTTTCCTTTGTTCATTTACACCTATATTGTACATATCATCTTTTGGGAGATTAGATGACATACTTTCAGTCACATGTGGGATTAAGTCTAGACCAACAACATCTCCTAAAGCAAAGATTCCCGTTTTTGGAGCTCCAATTGGTCTTCCCATTACAGCGTCAGCTTCCTCTACAGTAAGCCCCATTCTTACAGCCTCTACCATCCCTATCAATGTCCAGTAAGTTCCAATTCTATTACCAATAAAACCAGGAGTATCATTACAGATTACCACTTCTTTCCCTAGTTTTGAATCACAAAATTTAGTCACCGTCTCAATTTTCTTCTTACTTACTTCTTTACCAGCTACAATTTCCAGTAGACGAAGGTACCTTGGAGGATTAAAAAAATGTGTAATGATAAAATCAGCACCAAATGTTTTAGGCATTCCTTTGACTAATTGTTTTCTTGGTATAGTGGAAGTATTAGATGCAACAATCGAGTTCTTTTTCCTTACTTTATCAATTTTCTTGAATACATTTTGTTTAATGTCCAGTTTTTCAAGAACAACCTCGATAATTAGATCAGCATCCGCTATTTTGTCAAGATGATCTTCTATGTTTCCGGTTGATATAAGTTTAGCGTTCTGGCGATGCATTAGGGGTGTTGGGCTACCCATTTTCACAGGTTTTAGCATTTTTTGGACAGCCTTTTCAGCAATTACATTTCGGTTGTTAGATTCTTTTGGTACTATATCTAGTAGAGTTACAGGTATGTTTGCATTTGCTACATGAGCTGCGATTCCGCTCCCCATAACACCAGCCCCAATTACAGCAACTTTTCCAATTTCCACTATTTCCTCAAGCTCTTTCTAGTACTGTTGCGCACCCTTGTCCACCACCAACGCACATCGTTGATAGAGCATATCTTGCTCCATTATTCTGAAGTAATGATGCAGCCTTTCCGGTTATTCTGGCACCACTTGCTCCAAGAGGATGGCCCATTGCTAGTGCCCCACCGTGAATGTTCAGTTTGGACATATCGATTCCTAATTCATCCACGCAAGTCAAACTCTGTGCTGCGAATGCTTCATTCATTTCAATTATATCCATATCACTGAGTTTTAGTCCTGCTCTTTTCAGAGCTTTTTGTGATGATAGAACCGGTCCAATTCCCATAACTTCTGGACCACATCCAGAAACTGCCATGCCTCGTATGTATGCCATGATAGTTAGGTCATTTATTTTTGCATAATTCTCTGAACAGACAACAACTGCTGCAGCCCCATCTGTAAGTGGAGATGATGTTCCAGCAGTTACGACACCATCTTTGTCAAAAGCAGGTTTTAGTTTTGCCATTGACTCTAATGTTGTTTCAGGTCTTATACAACCGTCTTCTACAACATCATTAATTGGAATAATTTCATCTTCAAAGTTACCTTCATTTTTCGCCGTAGAGGCCTTTTGATGACTTTCTAGAGCCATTTGTTCTTGTCTTTCTCTTGATATTGAATGTTTTCTTGCTAGATTCTCTGCCGTATGGCCCATACCTATGTAGGCATCCACGTCCACTAGACTAGGATTCAACATAGGATTGAACCCAGGCATTGGTACTCTACTCATTGATTCTACACCTCCAGCAATGAAAAGATCGCCCGATCCAGAATTTATTGCACCAGCAGCTTGATGGATTGCCTGCATTGAAGAAGCACAAAATCTGTTTACAGTAACACCACCTACAGTATTAGGTAGTCCCGCTAGAAAAACAACATTTCTTGCTAGGTTCATACCCTGTTCAGCTTCAGGAAAAGCACAACCTAAGATTAGATCTTCAATATCTTCTTCCTTAATTTTCGTCTTTTTTATAAGTCCTTTAACCACTTGAGCAGCTAAATCATCAGGTCTTGTCAAACTTAACCGACCCTTTTTTGCAGGAGTAAATGCAGAGCGTGCAAAGCCACAGATAACGACTTCTGTCATTTTAATCAACAATATAAGCAGTCTTACTATATAAAAGTAAAACTTTGTGCTACAAATATAAAACATTTATATACTACTACACAAATTATTTCCCGTGACAGAGACTAAACAATACCAAACAGGTGAGTCTGAAAAGCAGATAACTATACTAAAAAAGTTAGGTTTTACGGAAGATGAGGCTCGCATATATCATGTTCTTCTGGTTTCGAAAGAATCAACCGTTGGAAATATAAGTCGGTCGATAAATTTTTCCAGAGCTAAAATTTATGGAGTTATAGATAATTTACTAGCTGAAGGTGTTGTGATTGAGGGTAACAAACATCCTAAATCATACTACCCGGTCGATCCTAAGGAAATAGCTGAAAGGAGAATGAGAGAGATGGAATCCGCTTCTAAATCTGCGGAATCAGATTTGTCACCTTTGTATAAATCTAAGCCAGTAGATTACTTGGAAACATTGACCGTTAAGGACATGGAAATATTTTCTCAAGTTGTTGCAATGTGTGAAAGAGCAGATTCCTCCATAGATGTTATTGCATCGATATTGCCTTCGGAGATGCCAAGAAATGTTTGTCGGGCTTTTTCTGATGCCAGTGGTCGTGGGGTTAAGGTTAGGATGCTTTTTCCCAAAAAAGAGACCAATTTGGATTTATCACGTTTAGAAGGTTTTTTTGAGATTCGATTGTCCCCATCAATGCCACCTGCAGGAATAATACTAGTTGATGAGAAAGAATTTTGTGTTGGTGGTTTAGATGTTCCAGATTCCTCAAATATGTTGTTGGGGATGTGGATGAATCAACCTGAATTAGCTAGGCTTGCTAAACTTATATTCGACAATATATATGATTCTTCCGATATATATGGAAGTTAATTTATGACGGGCGTTAAAGTCTTTTACAGTCCAGGTATTATACCGGAGCCTGGAATTGTTCCGAATACAAAATAATAGATAATTGCGGCAAGTCCATAAAAGAAGATAAAGATCTTCAGATATCTCATGACTGCTCTAAAGAGAAATCCGCCAGCAGATATGTTGTCTTTTGGTTCATCATCAGCAGTTGCAAAAGGATCCTTATCCCTGACATCTATTCTAGCCATATTATTGTCCATTATTGCCCCTACCTTAAATGTTATGTTAATAGGACATAACAATATTAATTCATACTTGGTGTTGAATTTATGAGTTCTCATCCTTCTAATGAGCCCATATTGGATTATGCTCCAGATAGCGACGAAAGAAAAGCACTTCAAGCTGAAATCAAGAAACAGATGTCAGAGGTTATTGAAATACCATGTATAGTTAATGGTGAGGAACTTTACACAAAGAACACAGTAACACAGGTTGTTCCTCATGACCATGGTCACATTTTAGCCAATGTTCACCTAGCAGGTCGAGCACAAATGGAATCAGCCTGTGTTTCAGCAGTTAAAGCACAATCTGAGTGGATTGCTCTTGGTCTTGAAGAACGTGCAGCCATATTTGAGAAATGTGCAGACCTTCTAGCAGGTGACTGGCGAATGAAGGTGAATGCATCAACCATGCTTAATCAGAGTAAGACAGTATTTCAAGCAGAAATCGATGCCGCCTGTGAATTGATAGATTTCTGGAGATTCAATGCTTATTATGCTAGGCAATTTCATGACCAATTTCAGCCCCTTGTTTCTCCAGAAGGGATATCGAATTCAACAGAGATAAGACCACTAGAAGGTTTCGTACTCGCTATAACTCCTTTCAATTTCACTAGCATTGCTGGAAATCTTCCTAGCGCTCCAGCCTTAGTTGGTTGCACCGCATTGTGGAAACCTAGTAGGAATTCCTACTACTCCAATTACATGATAATGCGCCTTATGATGGAAGCAGGCCTTCCACCAGGAGTTATTAATTTCTTACCAGGATCTGGATCTGACATAACAGAAGTTTGTCTTTCCAATCCAGATTTTGCAGGTGTTCATTTTACTGGTTCCACAGCTGTTTTTCAGGGACTTTGGCAGAGAGTTGCTGAGGCATTACCGAATCTCAAAGGATATCCTCGTGTAGTTGGCGAAACTGGAGGGAAAGACTTTGTTGTTGCACATCCAGACTGTGATAGGCAAGGACTCTTGGTTGCTCTTCTGCGCGGAGCTTTTGAGTATCAAGGCCAGAAATGCTCTGCAGCTAGTAGAGCCTACATTCCCAAGTCGGTTTGGACTGAAATATACAATGATCTTGTAACCGAGATAAAGAAAATTAAGATTGGCGATTGCAGTGACTTTACAAATTTTATGAATGCAGTTATTGATAAGCGTGCTTTTGAAAAGATAACTGGATACATTGAGAGAGCTAAGACTAGAGATACTTGTGAGATACTTGTTGGCGGCGGAAG
The DNA here is from genome assembly GCA_964432625.1 of uncultured archaeon. Taxonomy (GTDB): domain Archaea; phylum Thermoplasmatota; class Poseidoniia; order MGIII; family CG-Epi1; genus CG-Epi1. Next base: position 527 of record CAYSOH010000010.1, on the reverse strand, counting down.
TGACGATAGTACAGGGTGGTTCATTGAACCTACGATAATAGTCACAAGTGATGCTAAATCTGAATCTATGGTCGAGGAAATATTTGGTCCAGTTTTAACAGTCTATACATATGATGACGATGACTTCGATGATATATTACAACTGTGTGATGAATCCTCTCCATATGCTCTAACAGGTTCTATTTTTGCAACTGATGAGAAAAATATACAGAAGGCGTTTGATGCACTGAGATTTACAGCAGGTAATTTTTACATAAATGACAAACCTACTGGTGCAGTTGTTGCTCAACAGCCGTTTGGGGGAGCTCGGGCATCTGGAACAAATGACAAGGCTGGAGGTCCTTTGAACTTATTGAGGTGGATTTCACCACGTTCGGTTAAACGCGCAAATATTCCCTTCCATGATTGGACTTATCCTTTCATGGGTGAAGATTAAAACAGTTGGTGGGCCCGACCGGATTTGAACCGGTGACCTCCCGATTATCAGTCGGGTGCTCTAACCAGGCTAAGCCACGGGCCCGAGATTT
>CAYSOH010000009.1:4817-19292 GCA_964432625.1 uncultured archaeon | reverse complement strand
ACGCAGTCAAATATCATGATAAAATGAAAGATGTAAGTAACTCAGAGGATTGGGAAGTTCTTCATGTAAAAGATGTAGATAATATGCCCTTGATTGATCTGGTAAAGGAATCCAGTTCTATTTTGGACGGAGATGTTCTTTATTGTGGTAATGGTCACAAGTCTATGGCGGCGGCCTCATTCATGGCTATTAGAGGAATAAATGTTACTGATATAATAGGGGGGCTGAGTGCAATGTTAGTTGATGCACCAGATTTAGAAATATGAGTGAAAAAGCATTCTCTTTCTTGCCCATGCCTGAGCGTTCGGTAAAGCCCCGTGTGAACGGGTTGACAATGTGTTTGGATCAGGGTATGGGATTGACCTATACTGAGGATTTACTATCAATTTGTTCTGAATATGTAGATGTCTGGAAATTAGGATGGGCCACAGCTCAGTTACAACCCAAAGATATAGTAAAGAAGAAAGTTAAGATACTTAGAGATCACGACATATCAGTTTGTAATGGAGGAACTTTACTTGAATTATCAGAACACCAAGGTAAAGTTGATAAGCTTTTTGAGGAATTATTAGAATTAGGTTGTGATTCAACAGAGATATCAAGCGGTAGTCTTGACATTGGTTCAGATCGTGTTGTAGAATTAGTATCCATTGCTAAGGGGATGGGTCTCAGGGTTTTCTGTGAGGTTGGTAAAAAATTGCCTGAAGATGATTATGGCGGTAAAGAGTACAATCAACTTCTCAAGAAATTCATTGATGCTGGTGCTGACAAGGTTATACTTGAAGCACGTGAATCAGGAGTGAGTGTTGGAATAATGGACAAAGAGGGCAAACCTAGAGAGTCAAAGATGGATGATGTTCTTCAGGACATAGATCCAAATAAGGTTATTTTCGAAGCTCCTCGCAAGTCTCAGCAGATTTTCTTCTTGAGACAATTTGGTTCGGAAGCCAACCTAGGTAATATTCATCCAACCGATGTTATATCTGTAGAAACATTAAGAAGAGGTCTGAGAGGCGATACAATTAATGACTTCTACTTTGTTATTGGGGATAGACATCTGAAGAAACAAGGCAGAAAATAGGTTAAAATGCAAGTTCAAATTGAGCACGGTATTGATGGAGCTAAGAATGCAGTCTCAAGAAGAGATGCCGTAATTATTGTTGATACTATAAGAGCCTCAACAACTTACGTGAATGCATTTGCTAGTGGAGCAAAAAGAATAGTCCCTTGTTCAAGTCGTGACCATCTTTCTGAGAAATTCAATCAATATCCAGATTCTATGAAAAGTGGTGAGAGGTTGTGTAAGAAGATTGAAGGTTATGATTTAGGTTCTTCACCAGTAGAGATGTCTAAAACTGATTTGTCAGGCAAAGTTTTGTTGTCAAGTACAACCAATGGTTCCCGTATGGTTGTAGCCTGCAAGGATTCACCTATAACAGTAATGGGAAGCTTTTGTAATTCTAGCGCGGTAGTTTCCTTTTTCAGAGAGAAAGATATGGACGTTTCAATAATCTGTTCGGGCCGCCTTGGTGAGGAAGTTATAGAGGATAACCTCTGTGCAGAATATTTCAAACATCTTTTTGATACACCAAACAAGAAGTTTCGATTAACAGAGCATGAAATTGCAGATGCATGCCTGTCATCACCTAGTTACAAAATGCTGTCTAGTGCGGGTTTGGAGGGTGATTTTGTCAAATGTATGTCTATAGACTCACACGACATAGTTCCAGTTCTGGATAATGATGGATTTATTTTGCTTTAATTCTAAAAATATCTTCACTTCCGCAAACTTCGCAAGTTTCTTTTTTCTTTTTAGATATTTGATTACAAGCTGAACATTTATACTGCCAGATTCTTAATTCTTTGATTTTATTTCCACTACAAGAGATAACTTCTAGTTTCATATACAATGCTACGTTCTGTATTGAAAAATCATCTGAGATTATTATTCCTTCAAGTTCATACCCTAATGCTAGTATTTTCTGATCAATAGCAGATAAAACATCCAAGTCGCCTGTTTTCTGAGCTATTTCCTCAATATATCTAACCGAATCATTTTGCGGTTCAACTATCTTCAATCCCTTACTTTTAAGATTTGAATAGTATTGTTTACTTTGACGATTTACTATTTCATCTTCAATCCCATTGACTGTTGCTATCTTGCCAGCCGGATGTGTTTGGCTTAGAAATGCACAGGTGTCTAGTATATTCCAAACATCGGTCTGCATGTGATTGCCCTCCAGATAATTGGTTTTGTCAGTGTATTGAACGCGCTATTGACTAAAAGGTCTGGAGATCTGAACATTAGCCCTCCCCATTGTATTCCTCTTTTAGAATACTTCATTAATTTCCCCATTTGCAGATTCCATCTTTTTTGATATTCATCCAATGATATATTTTGCTTAATATTTTCTGCAATCACCTGTCCAGCAATTCTTCCACCAATCATTGCGGTAGTAATCCCTGCACCATTTGAAGGTAGAACCATTCCTACAGAATCTCCAACCAGCATATAGTGACCTTTTCTGAAGTCTTGGATTGTCCCAGACATAGGTAAGACTCCTCCTCCTTTGTAGGTTACTTCCCCTTCAAAATTAGAAAAAAAGTCTTCAGCCAGTGAGTTTAGACTTTTACCTTTTGAGAACCTCGTCTGAATTCCTATTCCAATGTTAGCTCCTCCTTTTTTTGGTATCATCCACGCATAACCTCCTGGAGCAGTTGAGCCAAAATATAGGTCCACTCTATCCTCAAATTCGCCATCCATTAAAACAAAATTTACTGCAATATTCAATGATTTTTCTTTCCAGAATTTTTTACGAAGTGGATCATGAGGACCTCCACACCCAACAATGATTTTCGCAGTAATATTTTCCCCATTCTTCAGCATAACTGTGTTATCTATAATGTCATTCACTCTTGATTCATTCATGTACTGCGCACCAGCTTTTTTTGCTAGACCTACAAGTGCTTGATCGTGTATTGGCCTGTACAGTATTTTTCCTTCAAAAGGGTATGTTAACTTTTTTCCAGAAGGCGTTACAAGACCCATTTCGTGCGTTCTTCTAGATACTGCGCTTTTGGGAGTTTGAAATAGATTATCTATTTTGGGTACGTTTGGACACAATTGTTTCAATTCGGAGTTAGTTGGAACCAATTCTCCACATTGCAGAGGAGTTCCTATTTCCTTTCGTCTATCAATAACTAGAACTTTTGCTCCCCCTTCTGCAGCATATCTAGCTACTGTACTTCCAGCAGGTCCGCCTCCTATTATCACAGCGTCCCAATCAAATTCCATAATTCACAATAGGTTCTCTAAAATAGAGTTTTGCTGCAATAATAAGTATCATAAACACCTCTGGCTGAACACAGATGTGAGAGCAGTCATTTTGGCCGCTGGAGAGGGTGCACGTTTGGGTAGTTGGACTTCCAACAGGCCAAAAGGCATGATACCACTAGGCAACAGACCAATCCTGGAACATCTGGTAAGTGGACTGTTTGGATCAGGAATAAGGAAAATCAACATAGTTGTTGGTTACTCTAAGAACAGTGTAATGTCCCATTTTGGAGACGGTTCCGCCTTCGGTGGTAAGATAAATTATTGTGTTCAAGAAAAACCTACAGGAACACTGGATGCCATGAAAATCGGAATGGAAGGTATAGATGATGAATTTATTTTGGTACCTGGAGACAATTACGTTTCTCCATCTTCTTTTGATTTGCTTAAAAATTATAACGGTGAAGCTCTCTTATCTGGACAAGCTGATAGATGGTCTAAATGGGGCGAAATAGAGATTAGTAAAGGTAGAGCCTGTATAACTTTTGATAATCCTGATGCATATGGTAGAATTCATTTTACAGGTATAATGAAACTGTCTAAAGAAACTGCAGAAAAAGTCTTGTCTGCTTCAGGCAGACATATTGGAGAATCCCTTCACTCCTTGTCTTCTGATACTAATTTTGAAGTTTTAAAGGCAGATTACTGGCACAATATTGTTTATCCATGGGACCTGATTTCTGGAAATCGAATGGCACTGCGTGATAATTTGCTATATCGTTCGGGGAAAATAGAAAAGAATGTTGTAATCAAAGGTGAGGTTTCAATAGGTAAGGGCACTACAGTTCGTTCAGGATCATATATTGCTGGTCCGGTTTCAATAGGAGAAGGCTGTGATATTGGTCCAAATTCAGTAATTGGATCATCTGTTTCAATTGGTGATAACGTTGTTGTTGGTCCTTTTTCCGAAGTTGTAGATAGCGTAATAATGTCGAATTGTGATATCGGGAGTTACTCTAGTCTCCGTGGCAGTATTTTAGGAGATGGTGTTTCGATTGGTTCACATAGTGTTGCCATACCAAGCACTCGAAATATAATGTATTTTGATAAAGAATTCTCCATAAGTGATAGAGGCGCAATGATAGGAGATGACTGCATTATTGGCAGCAGAGCTACTCTTCAGGGGGGTTCTATTCTATTAGAAGGTGCTACTATAGGGGAGGGTGAATTTTATAACGCCGACTTTCAAGGCGATAGTATCTGATGTGCGGAATAGTGGGTTATACAGGTCAAAAGCCAGCACAGGATTTAGTTGTAGATTCTTTAAAGAAATTAGAGTATCGAGGATATGATTCTTCAGGCATTGTTGTTCATGATGGAGAATTAATTACTTGCAAAAAAGAAGGGCCTATTGAGAATATGGAAGCTGTTCTGAAGCCTTCATCTTCAACTTTAGCTATAGCCCACACTAGATGGGCAACACATGGAATTCCATCCGATGAAAACGCACATCCTCATTCTGATAACGATACTTCTGTTGCAGTGGTTCACAATGGTACGATAGATAATTATTTAGTTTTAAGGGAAGAATTAGAATCAGAAGGTTTTAAGTTCAAAAGTAATTCAGACACTGAGGTTTTACCTTTTCTTATAGCTAAATATTATTCAGGTAACCTTGTAGAGGCTTTACACAGAACATTAGAAGACATTGAGGGTATTTTCACCATAGCAGCAATTCACAAAGACAATCCAGATGAAATTGTAGCAGTCAGAAATGAGACGCCTCTGGTCATAGGCCTCGGTAATTTAGAGAATTTTGTTTCTAGCGACATTTATGCAATTCTGCAATACACTCAACAAATTGTTTATCCAGAAGATGATCAAATTGTTAGAGTTACTTCAAAAAGTGTAGAAGTCTTTGATACCGATCTTAATTTGATTGACTATAACATTGAAACAGTTGACAAATATACAGAAGTTGCTGAAAAAGGAGGTTATGAGCACTATATGCTTAAGGAGATATTTGAGCAGCCTAAAGCAATACAGGATTCACTAAATGAATTGCTAATAGAATCCCCACTTGAAAATTTAGGTCTTAACTGGAAACTGGGCAGCATCTCTATCGTCGCTTGTGGAACTTCATATCACGCAGGTTTGGTTGGAAAATATGTGATTGAACAATTAACAGCTGTTCCCGTATCTGTCCAATACAGTTCTGAATTTAGATATGCAGCTCCGGTACAGGGAGTTGGTGGTTTGCTCTCATCTCGCCCTTTAGTTGTTTTGATATCACAGAGTGGGGAGACAGCAGATACATTAGCGGCAGCCAGGGCAGCTCGTCAGCAGGGGTGTCATACTATCGCAATTTGTAATGTTCCAGGCAGCCGTATAACAAGAGAAGTCGATGGTGTAATAATTACGAAGTCTGGTCAAGAAATTGGAGTAGCAGCTACCAAAACTTTCCTAACCCAGATGCAGGCTCTTTACGCACTTGGAATTCATTTAGCCTTTACATCAGGTATTATGGATCACCCGCAAATGAAACTGTGGGAATCAGAAATGAGGCGGATTCCAAGCAAAATAACTCAAGTTTTAAACAATAGTGAATCGATAAAGGCATTAGTTCCACACATCGTCAAAGCAAAGTCAGTTTTCTTCATCGGTCGTAATATCAATTATCCTCTTGCTATGGAGGGGGCTTTGAAGTTGAAGGAAATATCCTATATTCATGCAGAGGGATATCCTGCAGGTGAATTGAAGCATGGTCCACTTGCTTTGTTGAGCTCTGAAACACCAGTAATTGCAATTGCGGTACAAGATCATACTTATTCCAAATTAATAACCAATATAGAAGAAATCTCAGCACGTAGTGCACCAGTTATTTCCGTTGTTCAGAAAGGAGATAATAATGCAGTAAAAGTATCAGATTATCATTTTGAGCTGCCTGAAATTGATCCAGTTTTATCGCCTTTCCCGGTTGCCGTATTCTTACAACTTCTTTCTTATTACATAGCGCATGAACTAGGGACTGAGATTGATAAACCCCGTAACTTAGCTAAGTCTGTTACGGTTGAGTGATAAAAAAATAAGATTTTTACGATCCTAATTCCTTCAGACTTTGTAAAGCAAATGAAGCGTGTAAGGCTGTTCCAATATGTAGAGCGTCTTCATCCATTTTGAACAAAGGATGGTGTACGTTGTATATAGCATCTATATTCTCATTGCGCATTCCTAAGGCAACAAAGCATCCCTTTACTTTTTCAGTATAATATGAGAAATCCTCTCCACCCATCACAGGTTCCAATTCTACAGCATTTTCTTCACCTAACATATCTTTAGCGACACCTTTAGCAAAATCCCATGTTTTTCCGTCATTTACAGTGGGAGGATAGTCATTTCCAGGATAGCTAACAGTAGCTTTACAGGAATGAGCTTGAGCAATATTCTCGCTTACCGTCCTTACCTGCTTTTGTAGTTTTTTGAGCCCCTCATTGGTTAAGGATCTTATAGTGCCCTGAAGTTTTACTTCGGGAGGTATGACATTGGATGCTTCTCCCCCATGTATTGTACTTATGCTTATCACTCCAGAATCTAGAGGGTCTAATTTCCGTGATATGATTGTTTGCAAATTTGTTATTATTTGAGCTGATGCAACAACAGGATCAATCGTCAAATGCGGCATTGCAGCATGACCACCTTCTCCCTCTACGGTCATTTCGAGAAAAGACGTTGCAGCTAGAAAAGTACCTTCTCGTGACCCAACAGTCCCAGTTGGCAACAAGGGCCAAACATGCAGTCCAAAGATGCGTTCTACTTCTGGTGAATCCAATGCACCTTCCTCCCTCATAAGTTTTCCACCCGCGCCACCCTCTTCTGCAGGTTGGAATAAAAATTTGATAGTACCTTTAATTTCAGATTCTTTTTCTTTTAGGATTTTTGCAGCACCTAATAACATTGCAGTATGACAATCATGCCCACATGCATGCATCTTTCCGTCAATCTCACTTTTGAAGGATACATCAGTCTCTTCGTGTATTGGTAATGCATCCATGTCAGCTCTTAGTGCTACGCATGGACCGCTTCCGCTACCAATTGTAGCAAGGACTCCAGTCTTGGCTATGGGGGATTTATATGGTATTCCTAGTTTGTCCAGTTCTCTTCGAACCAATGCACTGGTTTTGATTTCTTCATACATAAGTTCAGGGTGTCTATGTAATTCTCTACGTATCTCAATAATCCAATCCGATATTTTCTTTGCTTCTTTTTTAGCCTCTTTAGAATGCATAATTAACCAGAATTCATTCTCATTATAGAGGTATCCCCATTATCAAACCACACAGGAAATTCTTTGTTATCTGTGAATTTTGTTTTCGCTTCGCCTGTTAATTCTTCTGCAGGATCCCATTGCAGAAGTGCGACTCCCTCTTGCATTTCTTCTGAAAGTATTACGTATGAAACCTGTTTTACTCCTGCCTGAGGTGTGGAAAGTGCTTTTCCGGCTTCTGTCGCTTCTTCAGTACCCCCAGTTATCACGATATCTCCATTTTCCCAGCTAGCATTGGTTTCAGTTAGTCCAAATACAAGACTGCTTAGCCTGTGATCACTTACAATCAAAGAATCATCTTCAGTAAATTGAGTCCATAGAATAGCATCAAATTCTTTGTCATTTGTACCTTCCTGAAAGCCACCCATAACAGATGGTGGAGGATAGGCCCCAATTGTACATCCGATAAACAATACAACGAACATAGAAGCAATTATTGGTCTTTGAGTTGTTTCAAATCCATTTATCAGGTACTTGAAACCAACTCCAGACATTAAGGCAAGTGGTGCTAGTAGATAGGGTGCATGTCTGTAAGCAATTAGAAGGTGTGATCCAGAGATAGCACCTACTGTAGCTAGAGATAATATGGGTAAAATCCAACCCCAAACAATCCAACCATTTTTTTGGGAAGTAATAAGGCTAAGGTTTACGGCAAGTACAATCCAAAGTATGTTGACAATTAGATAAGGCAGTGCTTGATATTCGCCTGCCTGCAAGGGAGCTATAGTGCCAGGCACTCCTTTCCATAGAATTAATAAGATTCCAACAAATGAAATAGCAAAAGCTACTACAATTCTACTTAGAAAAACTTTTTGAGTTAGCTTTTCACTAATTTGTGGTAATTTGAGATAATCTTTGATAAGCCAAAGAACTAACAAGGATGTAAGTGGAATCATAACTAAAATTCCGGTAACAGGAAAGCTATCAGATATAGAACTAAAGGCACTTTCATCAAGCATTTTCCTGAAAGATTCTGCATAAAATAGCCAGTACAAAGAGATAACTAATGACATAATCCCAATAGATAGTATTCCTTGATTCGCAATTTTATGATTACCTGCAGCAATCTCCACAACTAAAATACCTACTATTGCAGAAACTATGAGCAGTAATGTGAAATGATGTGTTATGAGTAACGCAAGAAAAGATATGGTTGCAATCCCTGTCCAAGGATTATTTTTAATTATGTCAACTCTAAGAATATTATCTGATTCTAGCATTTTTATCCATGAATAAAGGAGAACAAATCCTAACGTTTCAGCTAAACCTCCCGGCATCGCGTGAGAATTTGCAAAAACAACTGCAAATGTGACACTGTAGAAGGCACAACCAAAGAGGGCCGGAGTAAAGCCAACTATTTTTTTGCCGATCATGAAAAGTGAAGGTATTGCAAGAGCAGACATCAATGGAATAAACCAAAGTAGTGAATTATCATAATCAATTTTGGTTAGTAAACTTATAGTTCCAGCAAGTATTTGCATGCCTTGGAAATCAGGATATGCTCTACCCCATCCAATATAACCTTCAGTAATCATTTGTCCATTCCTAACAAGATATCTTGTAAGGTATAGATATTCTCCTGAGTCGCTCCCCCAGATACGCCAGTTATAGTGATGATATATTCTTATCAAAAAACCTAGAGATATGATGGAATACAACAAATTCTTTTCAAAGCATTTTATCCTCATTTTGATTCACCAGCTAAAAGTAGAACAAGTTCGGCAATTGTTGCAAAGGTAACTAGAAATAATAGATTTATGATCATTGTTGGTTCTGGCGTTCCAAGTAATGCTATTAGGATTATGAAAAGGTAAATGTATTTACGCGCCACCTTCACTTCCTCAGTGTATTTGACAATTAAAAAGGAAAAGAATGGTAAGCTGATTAAAAATCCCGAAAATAAAGATACAGAAACAACCAGTTTTGTCGCTTCATACACAGACAATTTAGAATCTATGAATTCATCAGTTAGAAGGATTTCCATTGTAATTGGAGTAATATAAAATAGTCCAGCAAGCGCCCCTCCTAAAAATAATACTGAAACAGAGGAAAAGATAGCAATAGTTCCCTTTCTTTCTTCATCAGTTAGACCAGATCTTGAGAAATTGTAAAAACCTTTGAACCATAGAGGGAAGGTCAACAATACACACCCTATCAGACTAATGTATATTTTCAGTCTAAACAATTCGGTAGGGCTATAAATTGCCATTTCAGAAACTTCCAAACTTGCTATGTTCAGTAATCCCTCTATAATTTGAATAGACATCGGAACAAGACACGCTAGCAAGAACATGCTACAGATGAAGGGAGCCATCAGATGTGTTCTCAGTTCATCAAGATGGCTTGAAACTGGACTGCTGACATCACCGATTTCAGACACTAGAGGTGGTAAGGTCGGGGGCTTAAAAGGCGCCTTGTATCAGTAATTTAATGAATATTATTCAGGGATGCGTAAGGTACCCGCCAGCACCCGGAGGTGCTGAAACGGTCGTGAAAGCATATTCTGAAGGTTTGCTTGCTAAGGGCCACAAGGTTGAGGTAATAACTACGGATCTTTACACAGAGACTCCTTTTGTTAAGAAGAAGATGCCATCAAAGGTTGGTGGTGTTCCAGTTACTAGACACAGTGCCTTCACAGTATCGGGTGAGGCTCATTACGTACTTGCACCAGGAATGGTCAAGTCTTTCCTTTCTAAAGAAGCAGATATTATCCATACACATTCCTACGGGTATTTTCAAAATCATGCCGGTTGGATAAGAGAAAAACTGCAATCTACTCCTTGGGTCATAACACCACATTTCCATCCTTCATGGTCAATGTGGGGAGGAGCTAAGAGACGGACACTCCGTGATTTCTATGATTCCAAGATAGGAAAATCCACAATGGAAGCTGCGGATTTGATAACTTGCGTTAGTGAACACGAGAGAGATATGTTGATTTCTGAGATAGGTATCGAGCATGACAATATCAAGATAATTTACAATGGGATTCATTGGGATGATTGGAAAGATGTCCCCGATCCTAGTTTTTTTAGGAAAAAACATGGCCGTATATCTGATAAATTTGTTCTTTTTGCAGGCAGGCTAGCCACTAACAAAGGTATTTCAGATTTAATAGAGGCTATGTCAAACATAGATTCAAACAATATTGATTTGGTTCTGATGGGAGCAGATATGGGTTTGGGAGATGATTTGGAAAGAGAGGCAAAGGCAAAAAATGTTAGCATGCATCGTTTAGGACATGTTGATGACGAGATATATCGTTCAGCCCTCTCTGCTGCAACTCTAATGGTCTTACCGTCTGAATATGAAGCATTTGGCATTGTTCTTTTGGAAGCTGCAGCAGCAAAAACTCCAGTTATAGGCACAAGAGTGGGAGGAATTCCTGAGGCTATGTCAGATGGAGAAAATGGGTTCTTAGTGGAGTACAATGATTCCTTGGAATTATCTGAGAAAATCTCTTGTTTGTTAGAAGATGAAAAATTATGTTCTGAAATGGGTTCTAAGGGGAGAGACTTTTCTCGAGGCTTTTCTTGGACAAGTTTAGTGGATAAAATTGAGGGAGAGTACCTATCTCTTCTACAGCCGTAAGTATTATAGCTCAGATTTGAATGATAGATTGTGGCCCCTAAGCGCCTTAATTTCCGGATGAGCATTCCAGCTGATTTTAGAAAAGATTGGGATTTGTTCAATAAGAGGTGTAAGATAGAGGGCATGACTCCTGCTGACTTGCTTCAAGATCTTATCGAAGAGTATTTGGATGAATTCAGAGAGGAAATGGAAAAAGCAGCGGAGGAATTAGATGAGGTTGCAGGCCCTCTTCGTGATGCTCCACCAAAAAAAGTGACGATTAGGAAAAAGAAGAAGAAATCTTTCTTAGCAAAGAAGGCAAAAATATCAATTCCTAAAGTGAAGGATGAATCTGATGAAGATGTGGAGATTGGTGACACACCCAAGTTTAAACTTTTGGCAATTGCAAAGGAAATGGACATTGGCTCTGGTGTACCACCAGATGAGTTAATCGATCGTGCAGGAAATGAAGAAATACCTAATCCTCGACTTCAGATGAATAAAATGATTCGCCGGGGAATCTTATATGTGCACCTTGGCCGTGTCCATGTTACTTGATTCTTCTCAACAGAGGGCATGAATGATAGAACTCACAAACAAACAATGGTTTATGCTATTTGTTTTAGTTTTGCTTTTAATAGCTATTGGCGGCGTTGCTGCATTCATTAGTGCTTCACTTTTAGCATTTATTCCTGCTTATGGATATCTCAGATCAATTAGAAATTCAGAAAAGTATGGCAAAGAACCATGGGAAGCATTACGGATAGCTTTTGTTTGGGGCGCCATATCTGGTGTTTTCTTAGCTATTATTCTAAGCGCTATTGGGACACCCCTTCTGTTACTTCTGCTAACTGATCTTACTGATCCTAGTGTACAAGATATTCTTCCAATTTTTGTTGGTGCAGTGATAATTGCACCAATAGCAGAGGAGATAGCTAAACCATTGGTAATGCTTCAGAACCAAAAAATTAGGAAGGAGATTGATGAAATAGAAGACGGAATTGTCTATGGAGCAGCTTGTGGTTTGGGTTTTGGAGCCACAGAGAATGTAATGTATGGATTAACAGAGGGACTTGCAGCAGCAGGTTTTGCAGGAATGGCCTTCCTAATTGTAATTAGAACAGTATCCTCTATATTGTTACATTTAGTTACTACTTCATTTACTGGGCATGGAATTGCTAGATATTTGATAAATGGAGAACCTTTTTCAGTTGTAATGAAATACTACCTAGTTGCGGTAATAATTCATGGTACCTGGAATCTTGCAGCTATATATTCATTAGTTTATGGCTCAGAAACTGGAGGTTTTCTCATATTCCTCTTTTCTATTTTATTGGCTATTGCAGGTTTGCAATTAGCGAAAAAGAGAATAGCTGTGTTGGATGGGGCAACAGCCGTTTTGCCTGTTAGTGAATCGCTTCCTCCAGACAGTGGATGGGGAGAGGATAAATGGAATCGTGAAAGTAAGTGGGACAACCGTTCTACGCTTTGGGACGAAAGGAAGCAGGAGTTACAAGCTAGGGATGGTTCACACGCTACAACTCTTCATTCATCTGAGAATGCAACTGCCGTAGGATCAGAGATAGATTGGAAGAGTACAATAGGTACTATAGTGTTCCTTCTTTTTATTGCATTTAACATTATTGAAGTTATAATTTAGATTGATAATATTTTGTAGGGGCATTTCCTCGCGTCAAATAGAGTGGGCCAGTAGCTTAGCTAGGTAAAGCGATCGGCTCTTAACCGATCGACCGGGGGTTCGAATCCCTCCTGGCCCGCCACTAAGTAAAATGCGTAGGATATAATCGCGTAATTCTTCCTTGCTTTTCTATATTTAGAATTGATTTTGAAACTAGAGAATTCACATGATAGTTTATTTTCTGTCTACTTACATTCAGCCTTTGAGAAATCATTGCCTGAGTTATGCCTGGATTGTCCTTTACGATTTCAATTATTTCTTTTTGTGTAGTATTAGTTACCAATGAAGTAAGTATGCTGGAACTATTCATGCTCCCAAAGGGGAAGAATAGTCTTTGTCTTCCACTCCTCTGAGAAACTATAATCTTATGATTTTCAAGTATATTTATGTGATGTGCTAAAGTCCCATTGTGCAGACCAAATTTCTCCTTCAATTGAGTGAAATTAGCACCGGGTTCAGAGTAAATATGTCTCAAAAGATTTTGGCGAGTGGGGTCATCAGCAAGTGTATCCTTCTGTAATCTAGAATAAAGAGGTATGAAAAATTTAAATGTTAAATATTTGAAGTTCTCCGATCGTCTAAATTGATATCCAGCTCCTAAAAATGAAAGTGCAAGTAATCCACTTGTAAGATTTATTTTTGGGACATTGTAGGTTTTTACTGTATCTTCAGACTCTGTTGCAGGCCTTACAACATTTATTGCTTTATCCATTTGATAGTAGTATACTAAGCCCAAATCATCATTAACTTCTACAAACATTTGGTATTCACCATTATTTTTTGGACTGTATGTAGTAATTACAGTCCAAGATTCGTCATTTTCTAGCTTCTCGATATTAACTCTATCAATTATCTCATTGTTTACTCCAATAATGACATCCAATGAATCACTAACATATCCATGATTTGTGATTGTAGTGGTACAGCTGATGCTTTGACCTACAAGAACGGAGTGCCTGTTACAGGAGTGTTCAAGGACCACAATTTCAGTCTCCTCATAAATTAAAACATACGTTAAAATCTTACTTTCATCCCTATTCACAATTTCGATGTTAAATTGACTACCGCCCTCTCTAGGTATATCTTCCAATGGTTCTATCTGAATTACAATTGTCTTGCTTTCACCAGAATTTAAAACTATTTTGTCAGGACCATTTATGGAATTAACAAAGGTTCCTGCAAAGATGTAATTTAGTTCGTAATTCTCAGTATAGAATCCTTCGTTATTAACAATAATACTGACTTCGTAGGTCTGTCTCTTATCAAATGATATGGACGGAGCTATTATTCCTTCGACTGTTTCAGCTGCAGTCTCAACAGTTTGAGCACTGAATTGGTACTGATCCATGCTTATAGCAGAGATAATGCGCCCGTAGTGACCTGCGCTCTCAGAACCAATAATTACATTACCAACATTATCATAAATATTTATCAAATAGTAATCATCGAACAAATTATTTATCTCGAAAGGTGAACTGATACTTAGTTCTTCAGCTTTCGAACTTTTTATGAGAAGATTAATCTGATTATAATCAGTTTCTATTGTTATTAAATCATCAGTTTCTTCAAAATACAGCTCATGGCTTCCTAAATTATCAATTGAAACAG
>CAYSOH010000009.1:0-4717 GCA_964432625.1 uncultured archaeon | reverse complement strand
TGTCCGTTAGTGTAAAAATAATGTTCATCAATAGATAACTTAATCTCATGCTTAATGGTAATATATCTGTGGTTCAGTGCTGTTAGGTACCAATAATCATTCTCATCAGGATTTGTGCCGCTTGCCATAAGTCTGATATAAATTTCGCTTTCTTCTGCTAATTCAATCTCAATTATTTCTTCGGTTGAAGAATCTAAGTTGTAAACATTAATCCATTCCGTACTATACAATTGGTCGCTATCAAAATCAGAAGTATAGGATATTGAGTAAATTCCGTTTCCAATGTTATCGAATTCAGTAGTTAATTCTAGGGTACTTTCCTCCTTTCCAAATGTGTTTAATGGCCCTAACACAATTCCTGTTTCGTATTCACTTTCTAGATTAATAAGTTGTATTATTTCGTCGTTGTATTTCCAATTCGCTCCGTCAATATCCAAATAGTAATCCTGAATTATCTCTTCCAGAGATATTTCGTCCTTATCATAGAATGTCTGCTGGGTTTCAGTATAGGTAGTTGTTATGTTACCATCATTTGAGAGCAATGTAAGATTGAAAAGATAGTTTCCTGACCTAGGTATCGTGAATCCAAAATTTGTTTCATAAGTTTGCATGGAGTCTATAGAAAAGACAAGATTTGAGGATTGTAAATCAATAGATTCTTGAAGATCCTCGCTGAATATTGTTATTGATAGACTGTACGGAATTTCTTGTTCATCATTGTTTGTTATAAGAATCTCTATTTGGTTTTCTAGTCTGGCATTGTCATGAGAAATGGAGATTATCTCAATTTCACTTTCAGCTTTCCCAGTAGGAATGAGCACAAAACCTATAGTCAAAGCAACCAAGATAAGAAAATAATACGGTTTTGTGCCCATTATAGTTATAGAAATACAATAGTATTAATAATTATATGATAATTTTTTGACAATTATTGTCTTTATATTTGATTAATATTAAAGTTAATTGTATTATATAATAAATAATAAGCTACATTCATATTTGTAAACTATTAAATAATGCTTCAATCCACTGACTGAGTGAACCTAGAAGAGAAGATAAGTCAAGGCGTTTCCGCGATACCGTTGGTTGTTTCTGTCGCAGTCTTGCTATTTGGTGGAACATTAGGAACATGGTTTGTTGTAAATGAAAATATTTTTTATTTTGCTTATGATGATAGTAAGGGATTTTTGGACGGTCAAGCAGAATATACTTATCAATTAAATCAGTATAGCGTTGATGATGTTGGGGGTGATTACGTCATAGAATACACAGCAGAGTATTGTAACTGTGACAGCAGGGCCGACGTTTTTTTCAACATAAAAATGATACTTTATGCTATTATTTTCTCTACAATTGCGGGTGTAGCTCTAGTAACGATCAGAAATTTTGATTTATTAAAAGACAAAGGGGTTAACAAGTCAGATTTAGTCAAGTATTCTTTAGCTGCACATATATTGGCAGTATTGCTGGTTTTGTTCTTGACACTTTACATAGTGGTAGGATTACCTGGGGCCATGAATTCTGACCACTCAGGAACGCCTAAAGAATGTCTTTATGGAGATGACATTACGATAATTGGTAATTCAGTTTGTATTGTCGATACGGTCGATGATGCAGCTGAGTTGCATTCTGAATGGTATATTGGGGTAGCACCAGTCATCTTGCTCATTGGTGTGCTGCTTCCAAACATTTATCTTGCTTCTGAATTATTCGAACAAGTGAATTTTGCCACTTCAGGTGGTTTTAAACTTGATTTATACTATGATTCTGAGGATAAACTTCTCATTGATATGAGTACTGGTGAAATGATACGTTCATTTGTAGATGACAAACGTACACTGGTTTTTGATGCACAAGCAAAAATTTTGTTTGATGAGGCCTCAGGTGATATAGTTTACAGTTCATATTTTGACAAACTAATTTCCGAGAAATTGGAATCCAAAGCAGAATAAAAATGAAACAAGGTATTTCTGTAGCCCTAGTTCTTATGCTGTTCTTTTCAGGTTGTTTGAGTAATGATGATACTGGTATTGATAAAGAAGAAGAGATTTTGATTGAAGATACTGAAATCTCTGAGACTGAAAATAGTAATGAAACAGTTAATCAGACAGTTATTGTAAAAGAACCGGAACTAATCGAAGTTCCTTACGAAGAAGGATGTGACAATATCAATCCTTTGCATTGTATGCTTCCCTTTCCATCCAATGCTTTCCTTAGTGAGAATTCTACTACAGAAACTGGATTTAGGGTAAATTATGCAGATTCTACTTTTCCTGAGGCAGGTATCGTTTATGAGACTAAAATTCCTGGTTTGAGTCGCTTGGATGGGATGAGTCCAGCTACCCAGATAATGACTGCTTTTGAGATGGTTCCGGATTTGGATGGAGTTGCAAATCAATCAACAATATCAAGATCCTTAGAATCTGGACATAAAACCATTCTTTTAAATTTAGATACGGGAGAAATAATCCCCCATTGGGTAGAGATAGATATGAGGGCTGATGATGATTTCAGAACCCTTCTTTATATTCGAACTTTGAGGGGACTTGATCATAATGCAGATTATGGTATTGGAATTACTGGCCTTACATCCAATGGAACTATGATTGAACCTTCTTTGGCTTTCAAGGCGATGATAGAGGGTAATCTTACAACTGCAACAGATATAGAGGATAGGAGAGAGAGTTTCGAGGAATTATTCACTGAATTGGAAGCTAATGGTTATCCAAGATTGGGTCTTCAGGCTGCATGGAGATTCCATACGGCATCTACAGAGTCCATTATTGGTGGTATGCTACACATGCGCGAGGATACTCTCGAAAGAATTGGTGACGGTGGAATTGGATGTAATGTCACTTCAGTTGAGGATAATTATGGGGACGACAATCTAACCTTCCGTAGGATAAGAGGGACTTTCACAGCTCCACAATATCTAGAGAACTACCAAGAACCACCAACAATTATGGTTAGAGATGATGAAGGTAATCCAGTTTTCAAAGAGTATGGTGAGGTTCCATTCACGGTAATTATCCCTCAATCTTTGGCAGATAGAAATGTTTCAGGGCCTTTGATAGTATTTGGTCATGGTTTCCTAGGTAATGGCCATGGTGCAATAAGTGGCGGTGCTAGGGA
Organism: uncultured archaeon; assembly: GCA_964432625.1. Classification (GTDB taxonomy): domain Archaea; phylum Thermoplasmatota; class Poseidoniia; order MGIII; family CG-Epi1; genus CG-Epi1. The sequence continues at coordinate 1,585 of CAYSOH010000009.1, read as the reverse complement.
GTGGGCTCAACAGTACAATATTTCTTTCATCGCCTCAGATTTTTATGGATGGAGTTCTTCAGATATGCAGACTATACAATCGGCCTTGATAGACGTTAAATATTTCGAGCATCAAGCTGACCGCTTACAGCAGGCAATGGTTAACAAAATTACTATGGCACGGACATTCAAGGGTGTTTGTTCAGCTATTCCTGAGTTCTATAATGATGGGACAAATTTGGTTAATACAGAAGATGTTCATTACATGGGATATTCACTTGGTGGAATCTATGGTCCGGCACTAGTAGCATTGTCACCAGATATTGACAGGGGCGTCTTTTGGGTCGGAGGTTCAGCCTTCTCAACTATGATTGAAAGATCAACTCATTATTACCAATTCGAACTTGTTTTCAGTCATGACGTGTCATATCCAGAAAGGATTGATCGGGCAATTTTAATATCTGTAGCACAACAATTATGGGATTCTACAGATCCAGAGTCATACTTCCCCTTTATTACGAATGGATATGGTGATGTTTTAGGCTCTAATCATGTTCTTCTTCTGGATTCAGTCAATGATGCACAAGTAGCAATGTTGAGTTCAGATAGGGCAGGACGTACAGCAAATATTCCTATTCTGAACACCTCATCCAGAATCCCATATGGTATAGAAGTGGACAATGGTCCTGTTAATGGATCAGCTATGGTCTATTTTGATGGTAATTTTCCAGGAGTCCCAGAAGGTAATCTACCACCTCCTTCAGAGTATCATTCTTTGGCCCATAATTCTGTTGCGACAGTTCCCGAATCTAATGAATTGGTCTTTCAGTTTCTTTCGACTGGTATTATAACAAATACTTGCGATAATGTCTGTGATTATGAATTCGACTGGTAATTGATTTATAGATAATATAATGAATTAACCTTTATTTAATATTAATATCTTATTTACTTTAATATAATTATTAAAACCATCTATTCATAGACAAGCAATGGTATCGCATAACTCAATTCCAAAGTTTATCACTTTTTTACTTCTTTTTCCAGCAATATCTGGGTGTGTGGAAGATTCTGTAGATAATCCTCTTGAATTAGATTTTTCTGTGGATTTTTTGGTAGGTGGTGAGGTCCAAAATTTGCGTATTTTGAGTTCTGAAAGAATGAGTGTGTTGGTTCCTTATTTGGTTTATAATCCAGGTACAGGTTATTTTCAGAATGGTACTATTCTAGATTTTAATGATGATTATGCTTCACACACAATACAAATTCTAGTTCCACCAAGTAGCGAGGAATGTATATTTTTGTTGTCCGAATATGGGCGTGAAGAATGGCCAGTAAGAAAAACAAATGAAAGTTGGAGAGAATGGGTTGATAGAGATGGCCATTTACTTGGGTTGGAAAATAATATTGGAGCTAAACTAAAATCTACAAATTCAACATTTAGTTCTGTCCAACGTTCTAATATTACGACAGGTGCAGTAGAATATCAATTTTTGGATGTTTTAAGGCCAATTAGAGAGGGTTCAACTGTGGAAGAAGGGTCATTGCATGGTGCAGGCATAGTTGATGGTTTAACAGTCTTTGAAATGATGGAGATAATTGCAGT
>CAYSOH010000008.1:0-19407 GCA_964432625.1 uncultured archaeon | reverse complement strand
TCTGATGTTATCATTTCACTTCCTTTTGGTTGAATGTGCCTCATCAAGCAGTAAAGAGCCTCCGTACCACCGTTTGTAATGTGCAAATCATAATTAGGTAAGCCTAGGTCGTCTAAGATTAAATCTCTTAATTTTGGTAATCCAGAAGCCAAGGGATATTTCGTATATTCACGTTCATCAGCAGCTTTTCTTATTGCTTTTTGAATGGCATCATGTGTTGGTAAGTGATTCGTATTTTGGGACATCCAAACAACGTTTTTGTTTCTATGCGCATAGTCAAAATCCTTACTCATGTTTTAACATCCCGCCTAAAGCTATTAAGCTTGGGCTCATCACCATAGTAGACTGTGACTAAGCAAATGTCAAATTCAATCTTTTTCCGTTTAATATCAAATCAGTTGTTTCCCAGTTTAACATGGTTAAGGTCCATAGGTTTTGAATTTTGGATGGTTGGTTTTACCCCTTTTTTCATTGGTTATGTTGTTGGAGCAAAGACACTTTTTGATTTTGATTTATTTTATGGTTTTGTGATAATTGCTTTTTTAACATCTTCCACTTTCATACTTAATCACATTTGTGATTTAGATATAGATCGAATGAATCCTCGGAAGGAATTCAGTCTGCTTGTTCGAGGCACTATCACAGTTAGACAAGCTTGGTACCTATTTTGGTTTTTTCAGATTGCATGTTTAGCTCTGTCTTTTAGGTTTGGTGAAGAGTTTGTTTATTGTATACTAGCATTATCCTTTATTTCATTCGTTTATAATCTTGAACCTTTTCGCCTTAAAACCAAGCCAGGTATAGACATAGCCTGCAATGGTATAAGTCTAGGTTTTCTCATTCCACTATCAGCTTGGTCGATTAGTCAACCCATTCTTGATTTCCCTCGTCTCTATTTTTTTGCAATTATTTGTTATCTGATGGCACTGTATTGTCCTACAATTGCGGTTGACGTTGATTTCGATCGGAAATCCGGAGTCGATACGTTTGCGACGAAATTTGGTGCAGTGTTCACTATGCGACTATCATGGTTTTTTACAATCATAGGTGTTTCAACCTTACTATTCTGTGGTTTTTTGGATATATTCCCTTGGACTTACAAACTTCTTGTGTGGACTGGCTGGCTTCTTGTTCTTGAGATTTTTGTTCATTACGTATACTTGCCAATCAATTCAAAACCTAGTTACGATATTATCGCTAAAGGTTCAATAATACTGGCAACTCTGGAGGCAGTTGCAACCCTTTTCTTTTTACTTATATTTTTGGATATGTTGCCTATTGATTAACAAAACCCATTACTTTCTTGCACTTTGAGCAAGAAACTGCAATCACTCTTCCTGCATTTCTTTGACTACCACCAGCACCTTCAGCAGTGAAGTCAACAATTTGGAATCGGTAGGTATTGTCTTCAACCCCGATATCATTACTGCACGAGGGACATTTAGAAGGCGCATCCGGGTCATCGCTTTTGGAACTGAACATATGAGCTTAATTACGCATGTTATATAATATCACACTCTTCTACACTTACGGATTATCAATCAATGCCAAAGTTGATGCTTATTGGAACTGCACACGTTATTGACTTAGAATCTCCCCTTGAGCGATACATCAAAGAGTTTAATCCTAGTGCAGTTGCACTTGAATTAGACAGGGAACGGTGGCTGGCCTTAAGTTCCAATAAAAAGCGTTCAGGAGGTCCTATTTTTGTTAGATTGTTAGCCCGTTTACAGGAGTACTTAGGTGAAACTTTTGGTAGTTCTCCAGGTTCAGAGATGCTTGCGGCTGCAAAAATAGCAAGATCTATTGGAGCTGATGTGAATTTGATAGATAAACCTATACTTCCAACGCTTAAAGAGGCTTGGAGAACAATGCCTTGGAATGAATTCTGGAGTTTAATATCAGATAGTTTAGTATCTTTTGTTGGCGGTGGAGATATTAATCTTAATCAGAGCATGGTAACTGGTGATTTTACAAGAGAACTAGATGAATTCTCTGTAAAGTATCCTTCAATAAAATTTCAATTAATCGACAGAAGAGATTCGTACATGGCAATCAATCTGGTTAAATTATTTCGAGGAAAGAATTACGATAAGATTGTTGCGATTGTTGGTGAAGGCCACTTGGACGGTATTGCGACTAGATTGGCATCATTGAACCCCATAATAGTCAGATTGAGAGATTTATTACAAAGCAAAGGAAATAGTGTTACTTTTTCAATAGAAATCTAGAAATCATAAATTATTGCTAATCGATAATCCCAGTTTGCTTGAACTGGGGTTCCACTATTGGTAAACGATATTGTGACTTGATATTCACCCAATTCAAGCCCCTCTCCTTCATTTTCATAAAATGTGGAACTCCAGCTTGCAGATTCTCCTCCACATGCTATGTTTCCTTGTTCACTCCCAATATCATCTCCAGTAGAGTCTTGGACTGTTATAGAGTAATCCAGTTGCCCTCCAACACCCACACATCCGATGTTGCTGAATTCTACTTCTAGGGAAGATACGAAAATCTCAATATCCAGATTATAGTTTTCACCACCATTTTGTACCACTAGTGATCCATCCTGTCCTTCATCAATATAATCCTCAGGAACAACTTGCAATATTTTGATAATTTCTCCAGTTTCTCCATTTCCATCTTTTACAGTTAGAGTGATATTGTAGTATCCTCCAGTAGACCATGAGTATTCCGTTGAGGATTCATTTACGGTTCTCTGAATGCCGTCACCAAAATCCCAACTGTACTCTGTTATTTCTCCATCAGGTCCCTTGGAATCACTAGCATCTAAAGTAATATTGGAATTTGCTCTGACTTTTTCAACCACACTTCCACTGTCTTTGAAGACAAAATCAGCAGTTGGTCCCAAAGATTTTATTTCAACATTTTGGGTAGTAGTTCCCTCTTGCCCATCTCCATCTTCAACAGTCAACCTAACAGTATACAATCCAGCCTGATTCCAAGCATGTTTTGGTGATTTTAAGGAAGAAGTTTGGTTATCACCAAAGTCCCAAATGTAATCAAGGGCATCACCTTCAGGGTCATATGAATCCTCACCAGAAAATTGTATTTGTTCACCAGTGAATACAGACGTCACATCTGCACCAATTGATGCTACGGGTGGTAAATTTGTAACTTTAAAGGAATGAGTAACGTAATCAACCTCTCCATCAGGATCCTCTACAGTTAGGGTGATACTATAGTCACCTTCATCTAGTTCCATTTCAAATTTGCTTTGCTTAGAAGCAGTGAATGTTGGTCCTCCAGTTTCACCCAGATCCCAGTTATAGACCATCAAATCATTGTCAGGATCATTGCTTGCCATTCCATTGAAAACAACGGGTTTTCCTTCAGAATATGATCCTCCGTTACTTGGCGTGGTTATTGTTGCGGTTGGAGGTCTGTTGCCTGGTTCTACATTAATTACTACTATGTCTTGGCTTGTAAGTCCACCTGGATCTCTAACCATTAACGTAATCACCAGATCCCTTCCCTCATTATCTATCGTTACCCACGCAGACATTTGATTGCTCAGATCAACAGGACTTCCCTGACCAGATAGTGTCCACATGTATTGTAGTTCGTCCCCATCAGGATCACTTGAGGCAGATCCATCAATCTGGAAAGGTTTTCCAGCCTCTTGTACTGATCCTTGTCTAGGCATTACAATCAAAGCTTCAGGAGCACGATTCACGTCATCTTTCTTTTCATTGAAATTTGCGAATTCAAGACATCCTGTAAAACACATGGTCACAATTATCAAAGATGCGCCTAGTGCCCGAAGCATTCTCATATTTTTTTCTTAAGCTGTCCTTGTATTAAGAGGTATGCGTTGCCTATAGATTCAGATTATTTCGTATAGGCCTTTTTGCACCACAGGCCTCACAATGAAGAATTAAAGTACGTGCATTTCTTAGGAAGGCCGTATCAGGTCTGTTACATTCTTGACATATAACAAAGGTATCAATGTATGATTCAACCCTTTCTGCAATCTTTTTTTCAGGAACTCTTCCTTGAAGAACTAGTCTCCTATTGTTAATTGAGCCTGCCGTTCCGAGTTCTTGTAGTAAAAATTTGTAAAGATGATTCTCGTCTCTCCTCAGAACATCAACTATTTCAGTGAAATTTCTTATTATGGTTTTTTTGCTTCCCTCATGTAGTACGTCTGGAGTTGGAGGGCTGAAACGTTCACTGTTACTCATGACGTCTTCTAGGCCTTCTCTGGCTCTCTCTAGCAATTTTTCATAATCTAAATCCACAATCTCCTAAATGCTCCCTTTGTAAAGGTTTTTGTTTTACTATGGCCTTTTTATGAAACCATAAATTAGGCCTAAAGAAAATCCAAAATGCTGGATAAATAGAACTAATGGAGCGTAGATTCCTTGTTTTAATCTGCTAGTTTGGAAACCAACAAGTATTCCTGCTAATCCTAGAATTGCAAAATAAAGAGAATTTAAGAACAGAGGTACTACAAGGTCTATTTTGCCGATTACAGGTAATTCTAGACCTACGTAGTCTAGATAATATAGAGACATTAATACTAGAAATGCAATCACAAATACGAAATAGCGAATATCAAAACTACTTGGATGCATTCTGGTTACCTGTGCCCTAGTTTTTCCATAGTTAAACATCTGTTTGAGGAAAGCTATTGGCCTTGATCTTCGGTGATGCCAAACAACAACATCTGGTGCATAGAGAATTTTGTAACCTGCTTTACTGAGGCGAATATCAAACTCTACATCTTCACCAGGCCAAAGACTATCATGAAATTCAATTTCTTGAACAATTTCTTTCTTTATTATGTAATTGCACGTTGGATTGTGACTAATTTCTCTAGCCTCTGAATGACCTACAGTATACCGGAACGAGAAGAGGAATTTGGATCCAAATATTCTACCAACAGCTTTAGCAAAAGGTAGCCCTTGTTTTGGTGTGTAGTTTGGCCCGCCAACACCAACGTATTCTTCGTTTTCTAGTAGATGCTTTACCCCATTTCTTATCCAATCTTCTCTTAGAATGGTGTCATCATCAGTGAACGCAATTATGCTGCCTTTAGCAATATTAGCACCTATGTTTCTTTTTTGGCCTGCAGCAACAGGGTTGTATTCTACAGTTACATCTATACCTTTCTCTTTTGCCATTTTGGAATTTTTATCAATTAACTGTGTAGGTTTGTCCCCTATAAGAATCAATTCAAATTTATCTTTTGGATATTCGAGTTCCACAACACTTTCTACTAATCCTTTGATGAATTTTACTTCACCTGTAGTAGGTATAACAATTGAAACGACTGGTTCATTTTCCAAGATATTTCTCCTTTTGTTTAATCTGAGTTCATATCCTCATATAAAATACTACTCAATTCTTCTTTAACTTCATTTAGAAGAATATCATTCTTAGTAAAAATCACAATTTTTCCAGATTTATATATATTAATTTTACATTGCTTTTCAACAGATAAAACTGTTCCCGTGTAAGCTCTTGCTTTGAACATTTTCCTTTCTAATTGATTCTTTAATTCTTCCAATTTAATTTCTAGTTCTTTATTTGGAACCAGTACAAAAGAAGTGCAATTTTGGCAAGTTTTTACTACACTGAACACATTTTTTGTTCACCACAGGTGGTTAAAGTAAGTTGCTATTGATATTCCGTGGCCCGCCCCGGTACTCAACATAGTCGCTTTGAGTCATTGATGCGATTTCGTGTTCGAGAGGTACTGCTAGTCTCTAGTCCATATGATTATTTTACATTAGAAGAAGATGGACGAATAAATGAGACCATCCTTCTGGAATATAAGCAACTTAGTCTTTCGTATGCTCCACGCATAACTCATGTTACTACTGCAGAGGAGGCATTGGCAGCTCTTAGGGAGAGAAGTTACGATTTAGTAATCACCATGTCCAGAGTAGGAGAAATGTTAGTTCATGTTTTTGGAAATAAAGCTAAAGAAATTCAAAAGGATATACCTGTGGTTCTGCTGGCCTACAATACCCGTGAGTTAGCGTTATTCAAGGCGAGTAAGGGAATTGATCTTGTCTTTGTTTGGTCTGGCAATTCACAAATATTCCTAGCAATAATCAAGATAATTGAGGACTCAAAGAATGTAGAGGATGATACAACTCTAGGCGATGTTCCAGTGATTCTGTTGGTAGAAGATTCTAGGCGTTTTTATTCTTTGTATTTGCCATTGCTATATCAAGAATTGATGGAGCAGACTAATAGTTTAGCAGGGGAAGGTTTGAGTTTGCATCATCGTGTATTAAGGCGTAGAGCCAGAGCTAAAATTCTTCTCGCAACAGATATGGAGGAAGCCCAAGACTTCTACAAAAGATATTCAAAACATATTATTGGTTTGATAACCGATGCAGCCTATCCCTGGAAAGGTACGCACACTTCAAATGCAGGTGCAGAACTCATAAAAATTGTTCAAAAAGACGATTACGACATACCAATCATTATGCAGTCTTCCTTGCCAGAAAATAGGGAGGTTGCTGAAAAACTAAACACTGAGTTTTTGGACAAATCTGATTCAGGTCTTCTGAAAGGAATAAGGGCATTTATGCGTGAGAAAATGAGTTTCGGAGACTTTGTATTCCGAGATTCTGAAGGGAATGAAATAGGAAGAGCAAAAGACATTGAAGAAATGATAGATGTTCTTCCTTATGTTGATTCTGCATCACTGAAATATCATGGGGAACGCCATGATTTCTCACGTTGGTTCAGAGCACGTACGGAATTTGAATTAGCTCTGGCTCTACGACCAAAGAAGGTTGGTGATTTTGGAGATATAGAAGAGGCCCGCACCCTTCTTCTTAAGATGATGAAGGACTTCCAAAGAGTCAATCAGAAGGGCGAAGTTGCTGATTTCACAGTAAAAGTCCTTGATATTGGTCGGGATTTTTTGAGGATAGGTGGCGGTTCTCTTGGAGGAAAAGGGCGCAGTCTAGCATTTTTTCATTCCCTTTTGGCTTCATCCACAATTTACTCTGAATTCCCAGATATTGAGATACGTGTACCGCCTTGTGCCGTTGTTGGGACAAGTGTATTTGATGAATTTATGTCTAATGAAAGTATTTCCTCTATAGCTTATTCTGACACTTCCCAGATTGATGACAATGATATAGCAAAAGAGTTTTTGAGAGTAGATCTCCCTTCCCACGCTTTTGAGGATATAAAATCGTTTTCTGATAGGATAGATTATCCAATTGCTATACGTTCGTCAAGCTTGCTTGAGGATTCTCAACACCAACCTTTTGCAGGAGTGTATGAGACCTATATGTTATCGAATAATAATCCAGATCCAAAAGTTAGATTGAAGAACATTTGCGATTCCATAAAATTGGTCTACGCATCAGCATTCTACAAGAACTCTAAGTCATACATTGCGTCAACACCTAATAGTATCGAAGAGGAGAAGATGGCAGTTGTAATCCAGCAGGTAGAAGGGGAAAAACACGGTCATTCATTCTATCCAACTTTTTCTGGAGTTGCCCGTTCTAGAAACTTCTATCCTCTAGGAGATTCCCTACCGGAGGAGGGCGTTGTTGCAGTAGCACTAGGTTTAGGCAAGGCAGTTGTAGAGGGTGAGAAGGTCTTCAGATTTTCCCCAAGTCATCCAGAACAGCAGTTTCAATTTGCCACAACTGAGGATTATTTACGTTCCTCGCAAAGAGAATTCTGGGCTATAGATATGTCTAAAACAGAGACTATCCTTAACACAGAATCAGGAAACAACTTGTCCCATTTGGATTTATCAAAGGCTGAAATTGATAGACAATTACATTCAATTGGTTCTGTTTACTCCCCGGAAAACAACGCAATTTATGACGGATTATCAAGAAATGGTGTAAGACTTGTTACCTTTGCAGGAGTCACTAAGCATGACCAGTTTCCACTTTCAGAAATCATAAATTATTTTCTGAGAGTGGCCGAAGAAGGCTTTGGTGGACCAGTTGAGATTGAGTTTGCAGTTACAATAAATCCATTGTCAAAGTCAAAGCGTTTTTCCTTTCTACAAGCACGTCCTTTGGTATGGGATCCTGTCAATATTGAAGTCGATATTGAGAATCAAGCAGGTAATCTGCTTTGCAGGTCTGAGAGTGCATTAGGCAATGGTCTGATTGAAGACGTAAGAGACGTTCTTTACATTAATCCTAAAGATTTTGTTAGGGGTGAAACTGAGGAAGTCGTAGAGAACCTTGAGAAATTGAACACGCAATTGATAAGTTCGGGAAATCCATATTTGTTGATTGGTCCAGGACGTTGGGGTTCTACAGATAAATGGTTGGGCATTCCTGTCCGTTGGGCCCAGATTTCAGGATCTTCAGCGATAGTAGAATGTGAAATGAGTGATTACCCAGTTGAGGCATCCCAAGGTACACACTTCTTCCAAAATATTGTTTCATTTGGTGTTGGTTATTTGACCACTAACTCCAACTCTATAAGCTGGGAAATTTTAGAACAGCAGGAGGTAAAAGGGCATTATGGCCCTATTCGCCATGTTCGTTTTAACGCATCTTTACGCATAATCTTAGATGGCCAAACCAGTAAAGCTGCAGTTATTGCAACAGAGTGATTATATCCAGTAGAGTACTTCTATTCTAACCGTATATTCTGGACTTCCTCTTTCGTGATCAACTACGAAGAACCAATCTCCCGTTTCTTCACAATAGCCTCCGTCATCACAATAATTGTCAAACCAATGTCGCTGATCTGCATTGTAATAATATAGTTCTATTCCATTTTCCTGTTCACTTTGACTTGTATTATGTGCAGCACTTCTGTTAACGCAGACATTGCAAGGATCATCAGGATCACTACTTTCATCTTCGTCTGGGTTTCTCTCTTGAGTTTGGTTGTACAAGTATAAATCTAAGTCGCTTGTATGAGCAGCTCCCGCATCATACTCCAAAGTAGCACGGATGTACATGGCAGGCACACTATAGACTTGGGTAACGTATTCATGCTGTCCTGAGCTTATTGTTGCGCTACTGATAGTGTATTCATAGTTTATACGAAGTTCAACATCATCAGAATTACTAGCCTCGTCACTCTCTCCTTCCTCATTGGTTATTCTGACTTTTACAGTATATAATCCAGAATCAAAATCCCATGTAGTTTCAGGTTCTGTAGTTTCATCATCTGCATAGAATCCCTCAGTAGAATCATAGGAAAAGTCCCATTCATATTTTATTATGACACTTTCTGAGACTGAATCACTAGCTGAAAAAGTAAAAGTTGCTTTTTCATCACCTATTACTTTAGCATCAGTTTCATCATCGGTAGTTATTACAGCTCTTATATCGCTCTTAGTTTCTTCAATAGTAACTTTGACGGTTGCCGTATCATCTTTGTATCCATCACTTACAGTTAGAGTTACAGTATAAATTCCCTCATTCTCATATGAATGTGTTATTCTACCGTTATTTGCGCCAATTTTACTTTCGTCATTCCCATCGTTTTTATCAAAATCCCAGAAATACTCCAATAAATCACCATCAGGGTCACTACTTCCCTTTCCAGTGAAAACAATATCTTGGTTTGGTTCAAATTTAGTCCCCCCCTCTGCACTAGCGGAGGCTTGCGGTGCACCGTTTTCCACCTCTTCATCAAGAAAATCCAAGCATCCTGAAAAGAGGACCATTCCAGTAATTACCAAAGGAAGCCATCTCATGCAGCCTAATTCTAGTATGCTATTATAAATCAGTTAGCTTTCAGCTTCAGCAGCTGCCTTTCTGGATTCTTTTATCTTTTCAGATGCTTCACGCCTTGCCATTCTTTCCTGGCGTCTTGCTTCCACACGTTCCATAATTAATTTCATGTACATGGCATCATGTTCCATAAGCGGAGAATCAGAGATAGTTATAACATTGTAATCATTTTCAAGAATTACTTCCGCTAGATATTCAAATTTGATTTCACCCTTCTTTATTGGTGAGTAGTGTCTTTCGTTTCCTTCAGTATCAAATTCAACTCCAGAAAAATGAGTGTAGAATTTTTTAAGACCAAGAGAATTCTCAAAAAAATCAAATACACGCTTAAAACTATCTCGATCATTCAACCAACGGTTTCCTCTTGCATGTAGGTGTGGCCAGTTGATGACAGGATGAACTCCTTTAACTTTACGACATATTTCAGCCACTTCTCTGGCGCTTCCAAACAATCCGGCTTTACCCGATAATTCGATTCCTATTTGTGGACTATAGTTATTCACGTAGTAATGGTTCCGCATTTCCTTGAATATAGGTATGAGGGTCTTAATCGCCTCTTCAGAAGAGATTCCATGATAGGGGCCAATGTGTGTTACAATGTTCCTTGCTCCAATCTTATTTCCCACTTCGCCTGCAAATTCGAGGAATTTTTTCGATTTATTGCGCATATAACCATTACCTAGAAAATCCATGTAGTATGGTGCATGAATGGCCATATGGATGTCTAGAGATTGAGCTATTTCTCCGAGTTCTTCAAAGTCCTCTAATTCATCCACGTATTTTCCCCTAACGAGTTGAATCTCCATACAATGCAAACCTAGAGCATGAATATCCTCAATTCCATCTCTTATAGTTCTTCCTTTACAAGAAAGAGGTATTCCCGCCGGCCCAAACCTAATCATCGTTCATCGCGGATTGAATGGTCCTATAATTACTATTGCTCACTTTTTGCTTATTTTCCCTCAATTTCTGTAACCGCTGCTCTTTTATCATTTTTTTAATGGTCCCTCTTCTCGCATTCCGTGAACAGTCAGAGATTGGAGAAGAAATGGCAGAAAAAGTGGGAAGAGGCCAAGCTCTTCGAATCTGAGCCACGTGATGATCAAGAGAAATACTTCGTAAATTGCCCTTATCCCTACATGAATGGCTATCTCCATTTAGGTCATGCATTCACTTATCTGAGGGCCGATATGGTTTCAAGGTATAAGCGAATGAAGGACAAAAATGTTCTATTTCCTTTCGCTTTTCATTGTACTGGAACTCCAATTGTAGCTGCAGCTCAAAGAGTGAAGGAAGGTGAGGAGAGCCAGATTAATGCACTGAAGCAGATGGGATTAAGTCAAACCTTAATCAAAAAGTTCTCAAAACCAGAGGAATGGACAAAGCATTTTCCAGATAAAGCTATTCAAGATTTGAAGAGTTTTGGAACATCTATTGATTGGAGACGTAGTTTCATTACAACTAGTCTGAATCCACCATATGATAAATTTATAAGATGGCAATTTAACAAATTATTGGACGGCAAGTATCTCATTAAAGGTAGTTTTCCGGTAGTTTGGTGCCCCAAGAGAGAAACGGTCGTTGGTGACCATGATCGACTTTCTGGAGAGGGAGAAACACCGCAAGAATATACATTACTGAAGTTTAGAGGAGAGGATCACTTGCTAGTTGCTGCAACACTTCGCCCTGAAACTGTTTTTGGACAGACCAACATATGGGTTGATGGAGATGGAACATATACTAAGGCCAAAGTTGGTGATGAAATCTGGGTTATGTCCCAGAAGATGCCTTCAAAACTTAGGTTACAAGGCCATGAAGTTGAGGAATTGGGAGAAGTCACGGGCAAGGATCTAATTGGGAAGAAATATATGGCACCTCAAATGGAAAGAGAGATTATAGTTCTCCCCTCCAAATTTTGTGATGCCTCAATTGGTTCCGGTATTGTGACTTCAGTTCCCAGTGATTCACCAGATGATTATCAAGGGCTTATTGACCTTCAAAATTCGCCATCTGATTGTGATGTTTGGGGTCTCGACCATGAGTATATAAAATCAATCAAGCCTTTAGCTATTCTTGACTCTGGCGAGATGGGTACTCTTCCAGCACCTGCTTTGTGTAAGAAATTAGGAATAAAGAATCAGACCCAGAGATCTAAATTAGAGAAGGCTAAACAAGACTTGTACATGCATAGTTTCAATCACGGTGTTATGCTAGAATCAACAGGATTTGTTGCTGGTAAGCCAGTTGAAGAGGCACGTGATATGGTGAAGAACAAACTTGTTGATGAAGCAAAAGCTACGATTTACTATGAACTAACTGGACCCGTACAGTCACGCTGGCTTGCAGACTGTGTTGTAAAAATTGTAGAAAATCAATGGTTCTTAGGATATGACGATGAGGAATGGACCGTTACTACGGAAAAGGCACTTGCAAAAATGGAACTATATCCTTCAAAATCACGCAATCAATTTGAGTATGTTCTAAGATGGTTGAAAAATTGGGCTTGCGTACGTGAGAAAGGCCTTGGAACTAGGTTGCCATGGGATGATGATTGGGTCATTGAATCACTAAGTGATTCGACAATCTATATGGCATATTACACAGTAGCACATTATCTGAAGGATTTAGATGAAGAACAATTGAACGAATCACTGTTTGAGGCCATATTTGGAGAGGGCAATACCAAGTCGGCAGCAGAAGAATGTGGATTAAAACAAGCAGAAATAATAAAGTGGCGCAACGAATTCAATTATTGGTATCCTTATGACCTTAGGATAAGTGGTAAGGATTTGATACAGAACCACCTTTCATTCAGTTTATTCAATCATACGGCGATGTTTGATGAGGATAAATGGCCCAAGGGTTTTGCAGTGAATGGTTGGGTTCTTGTAGAAGGTGAGAAAATGTCCAAGTCTAAGGGTAATTTCTTTACGCTTAAAGAACTCACATCGAAGTATGGTGCAGATGTTGTTAGATTTACGTTATGCAATGCTGGTGAAGGTTTGGACGATCCAAACTGGGAGATATCATTTGCAGAGACTGCCGGAAAGAAATTGAACAATTGGCTTTCTTTTGTTAAGAAAAATCGAGGCAAAGGCCGTACTACTGATCACCCAGTTGATGCGTGGTTCAGAGAAGTTATGGCAGACATTGCAAATCAAGCTCATGCAGCATCAGAAAGATTGAAATTCAGAACATCAACACGACTTATTTTCTTCGAGCTCCAACAATATTTCAAGTGGTATGTTCAAAGGGTTGGAGAACCACATAGAGACATATTGAAAGAGTATATTTCCATGGTAACTAGAGGCATTGCACCAATTGTACCACATACTGCAGAGGAGGCTTGGTCTTTATCGGGAGAAGAGGATTTTATTCTAAATCAACCTTTCCCTGAGGGATATAAACCTAATCAGGCACTGATAACTGGAGAGAACCTGATTAAGGAGGCTTTAGAAGATACAAGAGCCATTCTTAACATCGCGAACATAGAAAAACCCGAAGAGATAGTTTTCATCGTTGCACCAGATTGGAAGTGGAATGCAGTTCGTACCGCAGGTGAATTAGCAGATGGCCGCGGTCAGGTCAAATTGAATGACTTAATTTCTAGTGTCATGCCAGATCTCCCCTCGGAATCGAAGAAACTAGGTGCAGAGTTCCTGAAAAAGTGGGTTTTGAAAGACATCCCCTCTCTTGGTCCGGGTTGGCAGAAAAAGTATTCACAAGAAGTAAATGAGTCTGAGATTTTATCTGCGTCGATAGGATTCTTTGAGAACATTTTTGGTTGTAAAATCTCAGTTGTAGAAGCTGACAAAGCTAGGTCAAAGCTAGTTTCAAAGGCCAATCAAAGTTCGCCTCTGCGACCTGCAATTTTCGTCTCTTAAAAGTACTTCTATCGTCGATAAAAACCTTTTGTAAACACCTAGTTTGGACTTGCCAATCTTTATAAATGCCGCCCTTGTCCGGCGGTCCCCGTGTGAGAGTTTATTCTCTGGGAGTGACAAAAATGACTAAACAGCGTCAATCACGAATAGCCCTGCTAACCGTAGCCATGCTTCTTTGTGGAGTAATGCTAGGGTTCGTTATAACAGATGATGTGTCTGCAGACGGAGCACATAACATAGATGGTTTTGTACAACCAAATCTTGCAAGTGTTACAGTTACAATTCTAAATAGCGAAACAGGGGATTCAGAGACAACTACAACTGAAGCTGATGGTTACTACTCTTTTAGTGAAGTCAATTCAGGAGATTACTTAGTCAGATTCTCTAAATCTGGTTACCTTTCTCAATTAGAATCATGGGAAATTAGTGAGGGTGGAAGTATGGCCGATGTCACTATGACCGAAGCTCCATCTGGTAGCGGAGAATTGAGCGGTACTGTCACCAATTCAAGCGGTAATGTTGCCGGAGCTGTTGTTTCGATTTACTCTACAACTCTTGAGAATTCATGGTGGTCTGGAACAGACGTTGGATATGCATGGACGGCAACTACAGATGTAAGCGGAGAATATTCATTTTCGGGTCTACCTGCCGAAACTTTCTCAGTTAGAATCACATCTGATGATCACTACACTTTCGTAGCAGCCGATGCATCTGCAGGTGATTTCAGCATCACAGAAGTGGCTTCATCCAATGATCAGAATATTAGGGTAAAGGACACTTCAGGAAATACAATAAGTGATGCTACAGTTTTCATGTATGATACTGCAACATCAACATGGACAGAATCAACTAAGTTAGGAGGAGCAACATACGTTCTCAGCCCATCCAGTGGTTCTGAGATTTATGTTTATGCTTATCACCAGAATCACAACCCTTCAGTTATGAAGATAGCTTCAGTTTCAAGTTCTGGAACCTTTGATATGGTTGTTGGAGAAAACGACGCAGCAGATGATAGTGTCGTCTATATTTCTGCATCACCTTCAAACGGTGCTCAATCAAGCATACCCAAGATGGGTGACAGAATAATCAAGCTAAGTCCTTCACCTTCAGCTGCAATCACTGTAACAAGTGATTACACAGATGTTGATGGGCTTCATGTTGTAGCAAATGGTGAGCAAGTGAACTTCAGTGCTTCATCCTCTTCATCATCTGTTGGGATTTCCCAATATGATTGGAGTTTTGCAACAACTGGTGCTGAGACATCAAACACCTTCACTACAGGATCAACAGAGGTTATTTTGACTGTAACAGACACATTTGGTGGATTATCTACAGCAAACGTCACCATTATGGCTGATGGAACTAATCCTACACCAGCCGTTGATGTAACAGTCAAGACAGGCGTTTCTGATGATGGTGAGGCGTACAACGATACAAATCTCAATGAGGACATAAATGTGGTTGTTTTCAATGCTTCAGGTTCAACAGACGACTCTGGGATTGTATCATTTGAATGGGACTTTGGTGACGAAACTACTGACACAGGTGACGTAGTTAGCCATGTGTTTACTGACCCAGGTAGCTTTGGCGTAGTACTAACTGTGACTGATGCAGCAGGAAATACAGCATCAAGCACAACTACCGTAGCAGTTCATGATATAGAAGCACCTAGAGCAGCTTTTACTTGGTCATCCACTAATGAAACTGGTGGAAATGTTCCTGGAGCAGTTGAAGGCCAACCTGTCCATTTCAATGCGAGTGGTTCCGATGATAATTCAGGAGATTCTTTAACTTATATTTGGGACTTTGGTGATGGGACAAGTAATGTAACAGGTGAGAAAGTAGACCATACGTTCAGTGAAACATCCGATGAAGGTTTTAATGTTATTCTGGAAGTGACAGATGCATCAGGTAACAAAGATCAGATAAATTACAAGATTAAACCAGCCCAGAAGGATAGACCAGATCTCTATATAGCAGGAGTATCATTCAGTAACGAAAATCCTTCTGAGGGAGATGTCATCACAATTAATGCGACTATAAAGCTCCTCAAAATGAATGTTACAGATGCTTACGACGTGACTTTCTATTTGGATGAAATCAGTAATACTACAGTTATAGGTACGGTTGAAGTAAATGAAACTGCTCTGGAATGGTCAGAGGGTACGATTGGATACGATGTTGAGACTACTTGGACTGCAACTGCAGGAGCACACACAATTTATGTGGTTGTTGATGCAAATAATGTTATTGACGAAGGAATAACAGGTAGTAATGAAGAAAAGAACTCTTTTCCAAAGGTTATTAATGTCAAATCAACCGATGATTCAAGAGATTGGACATCTATATTCTTGATAGTGCTTGTTGTTCTTCTTGCCTTTGGTGCAGTTGGATACATCTACAGAGATTCTCTATTCAAGTAGATTCTTTGTGGAATAAAATTTAGCTAATGCCCTCGTGAGGCCATCTTGGTCTCTAGGAGAGATTCTTCAAGACCAGACATGGCCTTACCTAGGCCTTTTGAGACGTTTCCGACTAGTTCAGGGTCGTCAAAATGAGCGGTTGCCTCGACAACGGCTTTAGCCATAGTTTCAGGTTCATCAGATTTGAATATTCCAGAACCAACGAATATTCCGTCCATTCCAAATTGCATCATGAGCGCTGCATCGGCTGGAGTCGCTATTCCACCAGCAGTGAATGTCACTACAGGTAAACGTCCTAGTCTCTTCACATCTTCCAGAATCTCAAGGACTTCAACTTCTATTTGAGTTCTATCCTTTCCGAATGCATTGTAACCTGCGGATTCACCCAGATTCTGCTTAACTTCTTCATCTAGGAAAAAGAATTTCTCAACAATCTTGTTTGCCATAGGGGGTAGATTATCTGAAGCCTTTACAGCTGCTATCTCAGCCTGCAAAAGTCTAGCGTGCCTCATCGCAGCGACGACATTTCCAGTTCCCGCTTCCCCTTTTGTTCGAATCATAGCGGCTCCTTCCCAGATTCTTCTTACCGCCTCACCAAGTGAAGTTGCGCCACAAACAAACGGTACCGTAAATCCATCTTTCACTACATGATAGTAAGGATCAGCTGGCGTCAGTACTTCTGATTCATCAATCATATCTACGCCTAATGCTTCTAGTATTCTGGCTTCTGCAGAATGTCCTATTCTGCACTTTGCCATTACAGGAATTGTAGTGAAGTTAATTATCTCCTTAATCATAGTGGGATCAGACATTCTTGCAACACCTCCATCAGCTCTTATGTCAGCAGGCACTCTTTCCAGTGCCATAACAGATACGGCGCCTGCATTTTCAGCTATTGAGGCTTGTTCAGCATTTACAACATCCATTATCACGCCTCCCTTTTGCATTCTAGCAAATCCTCTCTTGACCAATTCCTTTCCGTGTCTTAGAGATTCAAGATCTAAATCAAGTGACATTTACCCTCCTTTGGTGGACCGGGCGGGATTTGAACCCGCGGCCTCCGCCTTGCGAAGGCGGCAATCTTCCAGACTGAGCTACCGGCCCTCTGATTAAGTCCCCAGTCAATGAAAAGTTGCACTTACAAAGCACTGTTAGACTCCAAGTGTATGGCTGCAGCTTCACTTAGATCCTCGTACAATTCTTCATCATCAACACCGGCGTAGGAAATTTTACCACTTCTTCCACGTTTTATTTTCATTATCTCGAATTCAGAAGTGATACTGTCAGAGTATGACATTATTGCATATTCATCGCCCTCCACTTCCAGAGCTCCATGTATTTTCATTTTAATTTCATTACCGTCCCCATCTTCAAAAATCTCAAAATCCGTGGCTTCATCTTTCGCTTCCCCTTTCTTTGATCCAAATGAAGGTAGTCCCCAGCCTTTGGTTTTGGTTTCCTCAGGAGTTATTTCACGTCCCATGGCTTGCGACCAAGAGTTGATCACGTCCTCCTGATTCATTCCACTTGCTAACTCTACTTTATTCCAATTATTAATGGCCCAAGGAGGATTGTCAAATTTTGTTGACAGAGCCTGAACAAACATTCTGAGGTCATTCGGATTTTGACATCCTAGTTTGAGTTCTAGGTACGCATTACGCGGCGTGCCAAAGAATCCTTTGTATTTTTGTGAGGTAATTCTTGCTTTGAAACCTGCAAAGCGAAAGGAGATACTCCAATCCATTTCATCGAATCCACTAGATCGGAGTCGTAGTTTTGCGTTGTCATCAATGCTCTGGCAGGCTTCCCAGAATTTTTCTCCAAAGTCCGTAAACCACAGCAATCCGAAAGTCCCTCTGTTTTTAGTCTCTATTCTGCCAGACTTGAGAGCCCTCTTCCTGACTAGAGGATGCTTATCACGTGGCTGAGCCAGAAGTGTTACAGAATGCACTAGTTCTGCACAAATAGGCATGCATAAAACATCACCGCTAACTTTAATAACGCCACACCAACAGCAAAGTTGGCCTCTGGGCCATTGACGGTAATCAATTCACATTCAAGCTTCCTGATGCTTATCAGGTGGTTTAGAGTTTAGGAGTTAGTCCGCCCTTGGTTCGAGGTTAATCGCAAGAGGTGGTATTATGAATATAGATCCAACAAGTAGCAAGTATGTCATTCGTGCTTCAATTAGAGCGAATGGCGTGGTTAACAAGTCCGATGTAGTCGGGGCCGTTTTTGGTCAGACAGAAGGACTTTTAGGAGATGAATTAGATCTCCGAGATCTTCAGAAAAGCGGACGAATGGGCCGTGTTGAAGTAGAAATAAAAAGTGATAAAGGCAAGTCAACAGGAGAAATTGTTATTTCTTCAAGTATGGACCAGGTGGAAACATCTGTTTTTGCTGCAGCGCTTGAAACGGTAGAACGAGTAGGTCCTTGTAAGGCAACTGTAAAGGTAACTACTTTGGAAGACAGCCGCAATTCCAAGCGTGAAGTAATTATTGAACGCGCTCGAACATTATTGATTGATTTGATTAAAGATTCAAGAAGTGCAGGTTCAACTATTACAGATACAGTCAGACAAGTTCTACAGACAGAGGAGATTGTTAGGTTCAAGGGTAAATTACCAGCAGGACCTAATGTTGATTCCAGTGATGCAGTAATCTTTGTTGAAGGTAGAGGTGACGTTCTTAATTTGCTAAGGCACGGAATAAAGAATGCCGTAGCATTGGAGGGCACCAACATACCCAAAGAAGTCGTTGCACTCAGTAAAGAGAGAACAGTAACAGCTTTCGTTGATGGAGATCGTGGCGGAGAAATGATTCTTCAAGAACTTCTTCAGGTAGCTGAAATTGATTTCATATCAAGAGCTCCAGAAAATACAGAAGTGGAACATCTTACTCACAAACAAATAATGAAATCTTTGAGAGATAAGGTCTCGGCAGAGTTGTTCATGGAACAGAATAAGTGGGCACGTCCTTCTTCCTCAGGTTCAAAGAAAAAGCCTGCGGCTAAAAAGACACGTAGGGGAACTAAAAAAGCAACTAAAGAAGAAGCACCTGCCGGGCCAGAAGAGTCTAAGGAGGAAACTCCAGCAGAGGCTGCTGTTGCTAGTCCGTTCTTTGTAGAACAATTAGATCAACTGCAAGGTACAAAAAATGCAAGATTATTGATGGGTGAAGAAGTCGCAGATGAGGTTTCAATTAGTGGTCTTCAAGAAGTATTGGAAACTCGTAAAGACAACGGAGTCAACGCATTGGTTATGGATGGAATAATCACTCAGCGTTTGATTGAATTGGTTCCTAAAGCAGGTATCAAGACAATCATCGCCGAGAAGAAAGGACCTCTTCCTAGAGATCCAGTCGGAATAACCATGTTTACCC
>CAYSOH010000007.1:9640-20519 GCA_964432625.1 uncultured archaeon | reverse complement strand
TTAGTCGGTGAAATATCAAATTCTAGAAAACTGGATTAAGGAAATCTCTTTAGACTCCAGTTCTAATGTTGAAGCATGATTAGGCCCCAGTATGAAGAACTAGCTGAACTATTGATTAACCATTCCTGTTCTCTGGAAAAAGGGGAAAATGTACTGATTGAGGCCTTTGACATACCTGAGGAGATGGTCATAGCAACCATAAGAGCTGCTAGAAAGGCTGGAGGCTATCCTTTTGTTACCTGGAAAAACAACCTCATACTCAAAGAACTGATATCTGAAACTACAGATGACCATATGGACCTGATAGGATCTGTTGAAAAATTTAGAATGGAAAAAATGGATGCATACATCGGTCTAAGAGGAAGTCTGAATATCTCTGAGATGTCAGATATTAGCTCAGAGAAAATGGCCATTTACCAGTCTAAATTATTGCAGAAAGTACATTTTCAGGAGAGAGTTGCAAACACAAAATGGGTAGTACTAAGATGGCCAACTTCGTCAATGGCTCAACAGGCAAATATGTCTACTGAAGCCTTTGAAAAATTCTATTTTGATGTTTGTTGCCTAGATTATAAGAAAATGGACGAAGCTATGAAACCTCTCGAAAAATTGATGACAGATACTGATAAAGTTCACATCAAAGGACCTGGAACTGACCTAAGATTTTCAATCAATGGTATTCCTGCAATAAGATGTGCTGGTGAAAGAAACATTCCTGATGGTGAATGCTTCACCGCTCCTGTTAAAGAATCTGTTGAGGGATACATCCAATTCAATGCTGAGACGCTTTATCATGGAACTGTATTCAATGACATTAGATTAGAATTTGAAAAAGGGAAAATTGTAAAGGCCTCAGGAAGTGATGAAGAAAAAATTAATTCCATATTAGACTCTGATGAAGGTGCGAGATACATTGGTGAATTCGCTATTGCATTTAATCCACACATCACCGAACCTATGAAGGATATCTTATTTGATGAAAAAATAGCTGGAAGTTTCCATTTCACACCAGGTAATGCTTATGATATTGCAGACAACGGAAATAGATCTGATGTACACTGGGACATGGTACTTATTCAAAGACCTGACTATGGAGGAGGGGAGATTTGGTTTGATGATGTGCTAATCAGAAAAGATGGCGTATTCGTTGTTCCAGAATTAAAAGGACTTAATCAAGAAAATCTAGTATAATGGCAAGCGAGAAGAAAATCAATGCAATTGCGGATGCGGAATACGCTGGCTTGTACTATTCAAGCAATACTGAACCTGGATATACAAGAAAAGTAAACGAAAAAGAACAATCCTTTTTTGATGTCAGTGGAAAACCACTTAAATCTAAAAGAGAAATCAAAAGAATTGATGAACTGAGAATACCTCCTGCATGGACTGATGTTTGGATTTGTGACAAGAAGAATGGACATCTACAAGCTACTGGAATTGATGCGAAGAATAGAACCCAATACGTCTACCATCCAATATGGACTCAACTTAGAAGCGAGGCCAAATTCGACAAGATGTCATCTTTTGGAAGAGTTCTGCCAAAGATTAGAGATAAATATTTTGATGATATTGCGGAAGAGGGAAAGAAGAAACAGAAAAATCTGCCTTACAAGAGAGTCATGGCTCTAATTGTAAGACTACTGGACACTACATTCATCCGTATAGGAAATGAAACGTCACGTGATGACGAAAAGAAGGCGACATACGGTTTATCAACTATGCAAGATGAGCATATGGAATTTGAACCTACTGAGATAACTGATGAAGAAGATAAATGGTATGATGCACAAGTAGGAGGAAAGTTCACTTTTGTTGGTAAAAGCAACAAAAAACATGAAATTGAGATAAATGATGAAGAGATAGTTGACTTACCTGCTCTAATAATGATGTGCAAAGATGCGAAGAAGGGTAAGAATGATGATTTATTTTTGTTCTTTGATGAAGAGGGGCAAAGAAATGATGTGAAAGCCTACCATGTTAATGAATATATCCAAGATATATCAGGTGAGAAATTCACTGCAAAAGATTTTAGAACTTGGGGGGGCACTAAACTCGCAGCAGAAAAACTGGTAAACTTCAGGAAGAAAGACGACAAGAAGCAGCGCAAAAAGAACATTACAAAGATGGTGAAGGAAGTAGCCATAAAATTAGGAAACACTCCTGCAGTTTGTAGAGGTTCATACATTCATCCTAGATTTATCAATGATTATCTAAGAGGTTCCTTTTTCAGACTATGGAAGGAAACAATGGGTGAACAAATGTATCCTTTAAGTGAAAGTGAAAGCCACGTCATCAGATATTTAGAAAATAAATAGGCTTAAACACCCTTGTTGTTTAGATAGTAACAATGGTAATCAGCGATTTGTCTCCTGCAGATTTGAAAGTTTATGAATATCTTAAGCTATATGATTTTGTTGAAAAACCGTGGTCTACTAAAAATGCCGCCAAAGCCCTGAAGATGAAAGAGGATGACGTTTACGTTTCTCTTTGCAATCTAGCTGAATACATGAGAAATAATATTCATATTCACTACCGTGACGGATCAATTCGTATCGGTGCTAATTAACTACTCAATGTAAAGAGCTGCCAATCACCTTTGCCATCAAGATAGCCAAGGCGAACTCCACAGTCTAACCAACCATGAGCATAATTTATTGCTGCAAAGGCGTCATCACCTCTACCATCTTTCAAAAAATACTTTGAGTCTGATAGATAGGCACCTACCATCTCTAGAATGTCCTGCGCTTTGGAATGATTCTCACTTCCTAAATCACCTATAATCGAAACCTTACCAAGTGCTTTTTCAGTTAGTGCTAAATATTTCTCGATTCTCTCCAAAGTTACTGGATATTTATCCATGATTGTGATAGGGTGGAGATATTAATCTTTATCAACGAAAATAATTAAACCAACAACATATTAACTGAATTGTGAAAAGAAGACTTTCCAGCATAGCTTGCGCATTGATGTTTGTAGCAATGGCTATTTTCTTTATTCCAACTTCCACGGCAGATGAGGCGCTTATTGGAGGTATGGAACACATACACCTTAACATGAAGGAAGCAAATGATCTATCACCAGAGACTTGGGGTGATAACACGAAGGAGGCAATCAAGGAAAACCCTCCAAGATCTTGGACGTCAACTACTCCATTTGATAGCACAAGAACTAGAGAATGGAAAGACGTAGGAACTTGGACTGCAACAGATGGAGTTAATTTTGATATAGGATTAGGCGGACCTGTCAAATTCAACCTCTGGTGGAGAGAAACCGATCAAGGGCAGGATGACAGTTACGATGCACAGGTTCAGTATCGTTTCAGGCTAAATATTGATGGACAAGATGCAGCATATTACTCCGATGAAGGTGGAGGTTCACACGAATGCGCTGAATCTGAACCATGTGAATGGACTGGAGATGTTGGAAATCTCAACATAACTTCTGCTGAAAAAGGCGCTACTTTTGACATTGAAATCGAATACTGGGCATTCTCTGATATCGAAATTTATTATGATAATGTAACTTTTGATAGTGGTGTTGCCTTTAGTTCAAATGCAATAAAATTTGGAAAGTCTAAAATTGATGGAAGAACAGTTGGCTTTGATTTTGTTCAAGCTTGGGATACTAAAGTAGAAGAAGCCGTTAGTGGAAACTATATTTCCTTAATTCTACCAGGTGGAGAAGAATTGAATAACCTTGAACAAAAAAGTGGATATCCCAAAGTCGAGGATGGATATGGTTATGACTTCAATGGTACTGATGTAATGTCAACCATGGTCACATGGTATGTAGATGATGAATATGCCAAATTGGACCAAGTTAGTTTTAGTTTTTCTTTGTTAAATAAGGAGTCTACACAAGCTCCTCCCATTATAGTGAAGGTTGGTGATTTGCCAAGCTTAGGAAGTGGTAGTTCAGAAGATGATAGTATGGGATTGCCAATACCTGGATTTGAGATTCTTGCCTCTATACTTACTATTTTTATTGTTTCATTGAAAAGAAGAGAACTTTAATAAAACAAACCCAATGGACAGGGTCCATGAGAAAGGCTTTAGCATTTCCAGTAGTTGCGGTTTTCGTCCTTGCACTGTTTACAATTCTCCAAGAAACAGGTGCTGAGGAGCCTGACTATGAGGCTCCAGAACTTCAGCTTAAATTCAATTTGAAAGAGGATGGAGAAACCTTATCGCAGCAGAACAAAATGCCTGAGGACCCAGAGGCTCACAGTACTGGAAGAGCACAATTTACACAGTATCCTTTCTTCAGATCAGACCGTGAACCTACACAGGTAGGTACCTGGACGAGCTCTCCAGCTGAATTTGATGTTTCGATAAATATTGATACTACTGACATATGGTGGGTTGGTAAGGACCCAGATTACGATGCTGACTGTGAATGGACCTTCTACATACACCATAATGACCAAGAAATAAGTGAGAATACGGAGACTTGCTCAAGTAATGGTGATGACCTTGTTAAAGAAACATACAATGTTGGAACTACTATTGACCTTATTGCTGGTGATACATTTGCTCTTGAATTATGGTATGAAGGCTGGGAAGATGTTGATATTTATCATGATAATGTAACATATGACACTGGTATGAATGTGAGAGGAAGTCATGTTATCTTCTTTGGAGGTGAATGGAAAGGTTCTGAAGTTAGTATAGAATTCTCAGAGGCTTGGCCTACTAATTGGGATACCAATCTAAGGGCTGAATACATTATGCTAATGGGACCAGATGGTTACATGGCGGACAATAACAACGCAGACACTATGACTGGTTCTGATTACACTATACAAATGACAAATGGAACTGTGGATGTTACTTCACTAATCATAAAATGGACAGGAGTAACTGGAACTGACATAACGATTATGATGGACTATACTGCCTTTGATCATATGGGTAATAGCAGCTCCAATGGAACGATTAAAATGCCAATTGTCTCACTAGCTCTTCAGAAATCCCCAGAAGCGCTTGGAGAGGATGGCATCCTAGGTTTACCTGGATTTGAAATAATGCTAGCTATCCCAGCAATAGTGTTTGTCGCAAGACGATTCAAGAATTAAAAGAAAGCATTTTTTCAATAGGTTTTGCAGCTCTCTCAATAATATTTTCTGGAAGTGTGACCTCCCAGTCTGAAAGATCTTCACCTGAGTCTATTGCCTCTACTATTGGTAGAATCTTATCAATAGATATCTGCGCCATATGACTACAACGTATTGAACATGCTGTAGCAAATTCGACTGTGGGAAATTCCTCCATCATATTTGACGTTAGCTCACATTCTGATGCGATAAAGGCTTTTTCCAAGTCTCCACGCTGTACTCTACGTGCAATATCATTTCTAATTTGTGATGTACTTCCATAGAAATCTGCTTCCTTGAGTACTTCGGGTTTACATTCCCAATGAACGTAAAGCATTCCACTTTCATCTTCTTTATCTATTCCAAATGACCTTCGAACGGACTGGATGTCAACTAATGTGAATTTTTCGTGTACTTGACAAACTGCACCCTTAGAATCATTCTCACTACCTGGATAAATTATATTTTTCTTACCTTTTAGAACCATCTCAAGGTTCTGTGCAAAGAAAAGATCTGGCACAAAAATCAAATCTTCTCCTGGCATTTCCATTGCTATTTTCTCAGCATTAGCTGATGTACAACAAACATCGCATTCTGCCTTTGCCTCTGCATAACTATTGATATAAATCATAACAGGAACTCCTGGATATCTCTGCTTCAATTTCTTTATATCAGAAGCTCCGAAGTCATCTGCCAAAGAACAACCTGCACTCTTGTCTGCAATTAGAACTGTCTTTTCAGGATTGAGAAGCTTGGCTGTCTCTGCCATAAATCTGACTCCATTGAATATAATATACTGAGAATCTGTTTGAACCGCACTCATACTAAGTGCAAGAGAATCCCCCTGCTCATTTTGATTAGAAATGCCAAAAACTAGGGGCTCCATGTAGTTGTGACCCAAGATAACAAGATTGTGTTTATTCTTCAGCTCTAGTATTCGATGTACGGTACTTGCATGAGCCTCGATATCAATCGGCGTCAAACTGAGACTGTTCCGCGAATAGAGATCAGCTTTGACAGACTCCAATGTAAGATTCTGTGTCACTGAGAAACTAGATTCCATAAGCTCCAAAATACACGTGAAACGGAGGGATATAAATCTAATGCCAATTGTGCTATTTTGGAGATGAATTTTAAATAGGACTAATTTGGTCCAATTTCACTGGGACGTATATTCATGATGAGAATCAACAAACTCACAGACTACGGTATCGTAGTTATGACGGAAATGGCAGCTGAAAGGAGCAATAAAATTCACACTGCTAGAGAGATTTCTGAGAGCACAAATATTCCATTACCAACAGTAACAAGATTATTGAAAACATTGTCAAGCGAAGGTTTATTGGATTCCCAAAGAGGAAGCCAAGGCGGTTATTCTCTTGCAAAATCATCTGATGCTATATCTATTGCAAGTATAATCGAAACATTTGAGGGGCCTATTTCACTCACGGAATGTTCAGCCAACTCTTGTGAATGTTCATATGAATCTAATTGTAGTGTGGAAGAACCTTGGCAAAAGATAAATGACACGGTGAAAAATGCTCTAGAAAGTATTTCGTTAAATGAAATGGCAGGTAATTCAAAAAGTAAAAATTTGATTGGATTATCAATCAGTTATGGGGGGCAGACTTGAACCAAGACTCTGAGACTGAAATGCTCAAAGAATATGCTGAGCAAGAATACAAGTACGGTTTTGTAACAAAGATTGAATCTGATACCTTACCTCCGGGACTCAATGAAGGCGTAATCAAATTTATCTCGGACAAGAAAGGTGAACCTGAATGGCTCACGAAATGGAGACTAAAAGCATACAAAATGTGGTTGAAAATGGAAGAACCTCACTGGGCAAATGTTGACTACCCTCCTATTGATTATCAATCAATCAGTTATTATTCAGCTCCTAAGAATGCCGATGATGGGCCTAAAAGTCTAGATGAAGTTGATCCGGAACTGATTGAAACCTACAACAAATTAGGAATACCACTTGAAGAACAAGAAATCCTTGCTGGTGTAGCTGTGGATGCAGTTTTCGACTCTATGTCTGTTGCAACAACTTTCAAAGATAGGTTAGCTGAAAAGGGAGTGATTTTTTGTTCAATTTCAGAGGCTGTCAAGGAACATCCTGAATTGATAAAGAAATACATGGGTTCTGTGGTACCACAATCTGATAACTTCTATGCTGCCCTAAACTCTGCTGTTTTCACAGATGGTTCATTTTGCTATATTCCTCCAAACACGAGATGTCCTATGGAACTGTCAACTTACTTCAGAATTAATGAACAAAATACAGGACAATTCGAAAGAACTTTGATAGTGGCTGACAAAGGGTCATATGTTTCTTATCTAGAAGGATGTACAGCTCCTAAGAGAGATGAAAATCAGTTACATGCTGCAGTCGTTGAACTAATTGCTCTAGATGATGCGGAAATAAAGTACTCAACTGTACAAAATTGGTATCCTGGCGACAAGGAAGGTAAAGGAGGGATTTACAATTTTGTTACGAAAAGGGGAGCATGCAGAGGTAACAACTCGAAAATAACGTGGACACAAGTGGAAACAGGCTCTTCAATAACGTGGAAATATCCTTCCTGTATACTTCAAGGCGATAATTCAAAGGGCGAATTCTACTCAGTAGCTCTATCAGCTCTGAAACAGCAGGCTGATACTGGAACCAAAATGATTCATATTGGCAAGAACACCAAAAGTACTATCATATCTAAAGGAATATCGGCAGAGAAAGGACAGAACACATATCGTGGGCAGGTTATGATTAACAAATCTGCAACTGGTGCTCGTAATTACTCTCAGTGTGATTCCTTATTGATTGGAGAGGAATGCGGGGCTCATACTTTCCCCTATTTAGATGTTAAAAATACAAAATCGCATGTTGAACATGAGGCGTCAACTTCAAAAATTGGGGAAGATCAAATATTTTACTGCAAACAGAGGGGAATCTCAGAAGAGGATGCAATTAATCTAATTGTTAATGGCTTCTGTAAAGAAGTATTCAAAGAACTACCTATGGAATTTGCAGTTGAGGCTCAAAGATTGCTAGAAGTATCTTTGGAAGGGAGTGTTGGTTAGAATGATTGAAATAAAAAATTTACATGTTGAAGTAGAAGGAAACAAAATACTGAAAGGAGTTAATCTAGAAGTGAAAAAGGGAGAAACTCATGCTATAATGGGACCCAATGGATCTGGGAAATCAACCTTGGCACAAGTTTTGGCTGGACATGAGGATTATGACATTACAGAAGGAAGTATAGATTATCTGGGTAAAGATCTTTTGGAAATGGATGTTGATGAAAGAGCTTGTGAAGGAATTTTTCTTGCATTTCAATATCCTGTAGAACTACCTGGTGTGAATAACATGTACTTCTTGAGATCGGCTCTAAACGCACAACGTAAGTATAGAGGTGAAAAGGAAATTGATGCAATGGAATTCATGGACCTTATAAGTGACAGAATTAAACTCCTAAATCTAAAAGACTCACTACTCAAGAGGCCTGTCAACGAGGGGTTCTCTGGAGGAGAGAAGAAAAGAAACGAAATTTTCCAAATGGCTGTTCTAGAACCTAAATTAGCTCTACTTGATGAAACGGATTCCGGACTAGACATTGATGCATTACGAGTAGTAGCAAACGGAGTAAACTCAATGAAAAATGAGGAAAGTTCCACTATTGTTGTGACGCACTACCAAAGATTGTTGAACTACATAATACCTGATTTTGTTCACATTTTGGTGGATGGAAGAATAATCAGCTCTGGAGATAAAAATCTGGCCCTAGAATTAGAAGAAAAAGGTTACGACAAGATTATAGAGGATGCAAAAGCCTAAATGAAAGCTATAGAAAGATTTACAGCTGATTTTAATCATATAATGGAATTGTCAGATGACAAACTAAACGATTTACGTAAAGAGTCTTTCGAAGAATTCACAAAGAAAGGGCTACCAACGAGAAAAGAAGAATACTGGAAATATTCAGATCCATCGGTTATTTCGAAGAATGAATTTAAGTTAGCTAAATCAAGCAAACATGAAGATGATGACTTTGACATTGTATTGGTTAACGGAAAGATTGTAAAGACATTAAGGAATTGCAAAATGGGAAATATCCCTGATGGGATAAATGAAGGGGAACTTAGCAAAAGTGTTTTAGAGAAAAAAGAAAAACCTTTCCTAAATTTGAATAATGCATTTACAACCAGTGGGCTTTACATAATATTAGAAGAGGATTCTAAACAGACTATAAAAATTCTAAACCTTGTGAAAAATAAAAAATCATTGCAGGCAGTCCATCCAAGAATTGTTATTATTGCCAATAAGAATAGTGAGTCACTAATATTTGAGGAAGTCAGAAGTGTTGGAAACGGCACTAATTTCATAAATTCTGTAACTGAATTTATTTTAGAGGATGGGGCAAATATAGAGCACATAATTGTTGATGATTATGCAAATGATACGTATAATATTGCAAATATATGTGTAAAACAGAGCAAAGATAGTAATTTTATATCACACAATTTTTCAATGGGAAAAAAGCTTTCAAGAAGGGACTTCAACATAGAATTAGATGAATCTGGAGCAAATTGTAACCTGTTTGGCCTGTATTTAGTAGATAACGAAAATCACATTGATCATCATACGACTATTGAACACAAAGAAGCCTACTGTAACAGCAATGAGAATTACAAGGGAATATTAAGTGGTAAATCAACTGGTGTATTCAATGGTAGAATCCATGTCCATCCAGATGCACAAAAAACAGATGCCATCCAAAATAACAGGAATTTACTACTAAGCGATGATGCCATAATACATACAAAACCTGAACTTGAGATATATGCAGACGATGTTAAATGTACACATGGGGCGACTGTTGGGCAATTGGACGAAAAAGCCTTGTTTTATCTAAGAACAAGAGGATTAAATCAGTCTAAATCACAAAAAATGCTTATGAGGGCCTATGTAGGAGAAATTACTGATGAAATTTCCAATGAAAAGATAAGAGACGAACTAATGGAAATGATTCTTGATAGACTACCTGTAGGGGACTGAATGCTAAATGAAGCAATAAAAGCTGACTTTCCAACACTAAATCAGAAGATAAATGGAAATGACCTGATTTATTTGGATAATGCAGCAACTACTCAAAAACCTGCAAACGTAATTAAAGCTGTTGAAAACTACTACAAATTAATAAATTCAAACATACACCGAGGAGTGCACACACTGAGTGGCAAGGCAACTGAGGCCTATGAAAATGCTCGTTCAAATATTGCAGAATTCATAAAGGCAGATAATAGAAAAGAAATAATCTTTGTAAGAGGTGCCACGGAAGCAATCAATCTAGTTGCACATAGCTACGTTAAACCTATTCTAGAGGAAGGTGATCAAATTATTATTTCACAAATGGAGCATCACGCAAATATTGTACCATGGCAGATTATTTGTGAAGAAAGAAAGGCTGAACTAAGAATTATACCTATGAATAGTAAGGGTGAATTGCTACTTTCTGAATTTAAGAAGCTAATTAACGAAAAAACCAAGTTTGTATCAATAAATCATGTTTCAAACACATTGGGCACTGTAAATCCTGTCGAAGAAATTGTAAAAATCTCTCAATCTAAAAATATTAAGATTATGATTGATGGTGCACAAGCGATACAGCATATACCTCTAGATATGGTAAAACTTGCTGCCGATTTCTATTGCTTTTCAGGTCACAAAATGTATGCACCAACAGGAATCGGAGTATTGTATGGTAAAACGGAATTGTTAGAAAA
>CAYSOH010000007.1:0-9540 GCA_964432625.1 uncultured archaeon | reverse complement strand
GTTGGAACTATAATGGATAAACATGGTGTTGCTGTAAGAACTGGACACCATTGTACACAACCAATAATGGATTTCTATGGGATTCCAGCAACTGCAAGAGCCTCCTTTGGAATCTATAATTCAAAGATAGATGTTGACTGTATGATAAACGCGATAAAAAAAACAATTGAGGTTTTTGCATGAACGACTGGGATGAACTGTACATGGAAGTTATTCTTGATCACAACAAGAACCCAAGAAACAAAGGAGAAATTCCAGAACACACACACAGCGCTGACGGGCATAACCCTCTATGTGGAGACAGAATATCAATGCAGATTATCTTAAAGAATGAAATCGTGACCGATGCTAAATTCATAGGTTCAGGATGTGCAATATCAACAGCATCAGCGAGTATTCTGACTGACACAATCAAGGGAATGGAAAAAACAGAAATTGAAAAAATGTTCAAGGATTTTCATAATTTGGTGACGGATAAAAATTCAGAAAAATATGATTTAGGAAAGTTCGCTGTTTTTGAAGGGGTTAAGAAATATCCAACCAGAGTAAAATGCGCAACTCTTTCATGGCACGCCTTAATGGCTGCACTACAAGGGAAAAAGGAAGCGAGTACTGAATGACCAAAGAATTAGAAAGTGAGATTGTAGAGTCTATCAAAAAAGTATATGATCCTGAGATTCCTGTGAATATCTATGAACTGGGTTTAATCTACAATATTGATGTGAAAAAAAATGGAATGGTGGATATTAAAATGACTTTAACATCTCCATTTTGCCCTGTGGCCGGTTCTCTTCCAAAAGAAGTGGCTGCAAGAGCAGAAGAGGTTAAAGGCGTAAAAGAAGCAAATGTAGATCTTGTTTTTGAACCGCCCTGGACCATGGATCTGATGTCAGAAGAAGCAAAATTGAAGCTTAATCTTACCGATAATTTTCCGGCATAATAATGAGAGAGATAGATGTTACTGGCTTGCAATGCACTCAGGCTGTAATGGCCGTTCTGAGAGAGATTGTGTCTATGCAGACTGATGAGGAAATGAGAATTAAATATGAAGAGCCGAATGCCAGAAGGGATATTATGGCAATGGTTAAAAGAAGGGACTACAAATTGATTGAAGACAAAAAAGAATTGCTTATTATTTCGAAATAAACATGGAAAAAACAAAGAAATCATTAGTAGAAGCAAGATTACCAACAAAATATGGGACTTTTCAGATAATAGCGTTTCCTGGAGATTCCAAAGAAAAAGAGAATATGGCACTAGTTATGGGAGAAATAGAGGGTAGAATTCTAGTTCGCGTGCACTCTGAATGCTTTACAGGTGATGTTTTGCATTCCATGAGATGTGATTGTGGTGAACAGCTTGATCTAGCAATGAGAAGAATAGCTGAAGAAGGAAAAGGAATCATAATTTATCTAAGACAAGAGGGTAGAGGTATTGGCTTGGTAAACAAATTGAAAGCATACAATCTGCAGGATGATGGTATGGACACCGTGGAGGCAAACATTGCTTTAGGTTTCAATGCTGAACTACGTGGATATCAGGGCGCTGTCGATATATTGAAGAATTTAGGGGCTAAAAAGATAAAACTAATGACAAACAATCCTTCTAAGATTGAGGATTTAGAAAATGCTGGTTTTGATGTTGTGACTCTTGGTCATAGTTCGGTTCCAAATGAGGAAAATAGAGATTATCTTAAAACTAAAGCGTCAAAAATGAATCATAAGCTAGACTTGGTGGACTAGTTAGAATATTCTACTCGAAGACTTTTGTTTTCCGGTTTTCCTGCTATCACCATAACCCAAAGGACAAAAACTGACATAATCAGAGCATATTGTCCTGTATGCCACCAGAAATAGTGAAATTTATCCCATGTGCTAAAGCCAAAATGTTGAATGAAATGGTGCCCAGATAATATTCTCAATATATTCTCCACAAAGATAAACAGGATGCCATAAATTGCCCACTTAGCTCTAACCATGGGTTTGACTCCTCGAAAACAAATTATCAATAGTCCTAAAAATACAGTTTCATGAAGGCCCGTACATTCAGCCACAATTTCCATGTCTATAGAATCTGCGTAAGACAAAATTGTGTCATACTCGCCCCTAATGTAAACATCAGTCCCTATAGAACTTTCAATAACATAAACTATCCAAGTGATGAATTTTTGATATAACAAAAGGGAATTTTCACCTCTAGTCAAATACTGAAAGAATATATCTATGGGTAGAACAACTGCCATTACCAAAAAGAAATTATAAGCAACACTGACAAGGACTTTCTCTGATTTTTTAGTAGCGTTAAATGATTTACATAGATAATCCTCACCTTTGTCCAAATAGTAACCAATGTTCTCAGCATATCTATCAAAAAGATATTTAGGTTCAACCGATATTGGGCCCTTCCAGAACAAAATAGAAAGGAAGAAGAATGAAATTAAAAGTGAAAGAAAACCAAACGTTGTTTCAGTTGAACTAAAGGACACAAAAACTAGTATTATGGAAAAACCAAAAATTAATCCTCTCAGAAAATCTTCCTTTGATAAAGATTCGAATCTAACTAGTTCCTTGCTATCGCCCACTTATTGTGCAAAGATAAATGTAGATAAAAGTTATACTTCGGTTTTTTCGTAGAAATCTATTGCCTCTTTGAGAACCGAACGGGC
The DNA here is from genome assembly GCA_964432625.1 of uncultured archaeon. Lineage (GTDB taxonomy): Archaea > Thermoplasmatota > Poseidoniia > MGIII > CG-Epi1 > CG-Epi1. The sequence goes on along the minus strand of CAYSOH010000007.1, from coordinate 6,875 downwards.
GTTATCATAGGTCAATCGATCTGAAGCGGAGGCAAAATCTAACCATTCATAATCTACATGCTCATGACTTAGATTCACCTCTTTCTCGAGAGTTTTAGCTATGAAGAATACAACCTCTTTCCCAATTTTTCTATTTCCTCTTTGGAAGGTGTAGTTTATTGTTTTACGAAATTCTTCAAGAAAAACAACGTCGCTTATTCCAGTCTCTTCAACAAGTTCTCTAGTGGCGGTTTCAATCTCTGTTTCTCCTTCATCAACGTGCCCTTTAGGAAAATCCCAATGGCCCTTTAAATCCAAATAACCTTCTTTTTGGCCTGCAGCGTATTGTAACACAAGAACTTTATCTGAATTTAGCAATACCACTCCACAGGATTTCTCCATGGCAATATAGCAGGAGCTAGGCTATAACGTATGACCCAATTTTATCTGAGTTTAATCTTTACGGGATCTCGAAAGCGCAGAAGCTACAATAGCCAAAGCAAAGATGGTGAACATGGGATCAAAACCAGGCACAAATACTCCACGAACCCAAAGGGTTGCAGTTACTGCACGAGCCTCTGATTCTCCTTCTAATGTTGTTGCGACTTGCATTATCACTGTGTGATATTCATTGCTCCAGCCAACTACAGTACCTCTTGGAGTTGATATTGAAACCTGAACTGGTTGTTCTCCTTTACTATCAACAAGATACTGCTGTGCTGCCAAAGCAACTACGAAACCTGCATCCTCTAACTCTTTCTGATTAAGAATTTCAACCGATATTGTGTCTTGATAGTTTCCATTGTTAACCGCTGTAAAAGTCAAAACAAACTCTTTACCTGGTCCAACTCTCTGGAATGGCTGTGTAGCCTGAACTGACAGACGTGCATACTGATCAATTATAACTGCAAAACCTGAGCTCTTGTTAACAGGATTTAACTGCGTGTTAGTTTCACGGCCCTGTGCAATGGCAGTTACTTGAACATTCTTGTAGGTAGATTGAGTCAGTGCGAGCGCACAAATTGGTACTGTTATACTACCTCCCGGTGCAAGAGTTACTGAAACAGCACCTGGTGAAATAGTCACACCTCCTCCACTCAGAGCTACGTCAACATCAATTGTTGCTTGCCCTTCATTACCAACTATCATTTCCGTACAACCTACACCACTAGCTCCAGGTCTCACATCGAGATTTACCTGACCATCTGTGAATGCGATTGTATAAGCAACAGCGGCCTGCGCGTTGGCAGGTGGACTGAACATAATCATGGTTGTACCCAATATCAGGGTTGCCAACAACATTGCTCTCGTAATTTTGGTCGACATTATGTGCCTCCGGGGTATTCGCACGTCGGCTTACCCATAAAAAAGCTTACCTTCAGTGAACACATGTCAAAAATATTAAAATGAAGACATTTTTGTCTTCAGCTCATAATAAGACGGCTCAACCAATATTGAACCATCTGGAAATTGAATAACGGGTATTCTTCTAACGCCATTGTTTAATTCAATGGCTTTCTCAGTTGCCTCTTGATCCTCTGCCATATTTCTGAATTCATACTCTGTTCCTAATTCATCAAAAACCTTCTTGGCTATGACACAGTCTTTGCAAGTAGGTGTTCCATACATTGTTATTTCTGGCATTAATTATCTCCCATGTATGATTCTACATCAGGGCATGAACATATTAGGTTTCGGTCTCCCCAAGTGTTATCAATTCTACCAACGGGTGGCCAAAATTTATGATTCTTTAGGGATGGTGAGGGGTAAGCTGCTTCTTCCCTAGTATATGAATGATTCCAAACATCACTTGCTATCTCAATAGCTGTGTGGGGAGAACCGCGCAATATACTATCCTCGGGTTCAGTAACTGAATCGATTTCTAATTTTATGGATATCATGGCATCACAAAAACGATCTAATTCCATCTTTGATTCTGATTCTGTTGGTTCTATCATTAGTGTATTTGGCACTGGCCAAGACATGGTTGGAGCATGATAACCATAATCAATTAATCTCTTAGCAATATCCTCTACCATTAATCCCGATTTGGATAACAAATCCCGTGTATCCAGTATGCACTCATGTGCGACACTACCTGATTTACCTGTATACAGAATCTTGTAGTGTTTCGATAGACGTGTGGAAACATAATTGGCATTCAAAATAGCAACTTCTGTTGCCTCCTTGAGACCGTCTGGTCCCATCATCGCAATGTAGGCCCATGAAATTGGAAGAATGCTGGCACTACCCCAATTAGTTGCCGACACGGGGCCTACTCTACTCTCTGGACAGACTGGGTTGCTGGGTAAAAAATCAAGTAGATGTGAAGCAACGCCAATAGGGCCCATGCCTGGTCCACCACCACCATGTGGAATACAGAATGTCTTGTGCAAATTTAAGTGACAAACGTCTGCACCTATTTCTCTTGGTTTGCAAAGACCTACCATAGCATTCATGTTAGCACCATCCATGTAAACTTGGCCACCATGTGAATGAACTATCTCACAAACCTCTTTGACTTTGTCCTCAAAGACTCCATGAGTAGAGGGGTAAGTGATCATAATCGCTGCGAGTTCTGAGGAATGTTTTTCCGCCTTAAGTTGTAAATCTTTCAAATCTATATTTCCATGTTTATCACAACCTATCCCAACTACTTTCATACCAACCATAACTGCAGAAGCGGGATTCGTTCCATGAGCCGAGGTCGGAATTAGACATACATTTCTCTGTGGCTCATCTCTGGAATGGTGATATCCACGTATTGCAAGCATCCCTGCATATTCACCTTGACTTCCTGCATTTGGTTGTAAAGAAATACCTGCAAATCCTGTTATGTCAGACAGCCAAGCTTCAAGTTCTTTAAACAATTGAAGATAACCTGTAACCTGTTCAGAGGGAACATAGGGATGTATTCCTGAGAACTCTGGCCATGTAACTGCCTCCATCTCAGCTACTGCATTCAATTTCATAGTACAGGAACCCAGAGGTATCATGCTCGTATTCAATGAAAGATCCTTGGATTCCAATCTATGAATATAGCGGAGCATTTCCGTTTCTGAATGATAAGTATTGAATACAGGATGAAGTAAATAATCTGATTTTCTAACCTTAGATGAAGGGATACTGCTGCTACCTGGTTCAACCCATTTTACGCCAAAGAAATCAAGTAAATACTGTAAATCCGAATTTGTAATAGTTTCATCTAATGATATTCCTATGGAATCACCATAATCCCACATATTGATATTCTTGTCTATAGCTTCTGCAATTACATTATTGTTCTTCTTCTTTATCCTAAGTGTATCGAAGAATGATTCAGAAATGACTTCAAAACCTCCTGATTTTAGACTTGAATTGAGAACGCGTGACAGGTAGTTTACTCTCTTAGCTATCTTTCTAAGATTATTGGGACCATGGTAAACTGCGTACATAGAGGACATGATAGCAAGTAAAACCTGAGCAGTGCAAATGTTACTAGTTGCGCGGTCTCGGCGTATGTGCTGTTCTCTAGTCTGTAATGCTAAACGTAATGCTGGATTACCATACCTATCTTTTGAAACTCCAACTAGACGGCCTGGTAAATTTCTCTTGTATTTTTTCCTTGTTGCCATAAAGGCTGCGTGTGGACCACCAAAACCCATAGGAACTCCAAATCTCTGTGAATTGCCAATTACAATGTCCGCACCCCACTCACCTGGTGGCTCGAGCAAACATAGCGACAATAAATCTGTAGCAACGATGACTATACAATTATTAGCATGTGCCTCTTTGACTATCGTTGAATAATCTTCAATGTATCCTGAACTCGTAGGATATTGTAATAATATTCCAAAGGTATCATCATCAAATTTACTATTGCCTGTAATAATCTTGATTCCTAGGGGGTCTGCTCTAGTCTTCACAACGTTTACCGTTTGTGGATTAATGTCCTCTGAAACAATAAAGGTTGATCTCTTTCCTCTTAGAATATTACAAGCCATACTCATGGACTCAGCTGCAGCTGTAGCTTCATCTAGGAGAGATGCATTTGAAATTTCCATCCCAGTAAGATCACAAACCATTGTCTGGAAATTTAAGAGTGCCTCTAACCTGCCTTGTGCAATCTCTGCTTGATATGGTGTGTACTGAGTATACCAACCAGGATTTTCCAAAATGTTGCGCTTGATTACGCCTGGCGTTATTGTACCGTAGTAGCCATGACCTAGAAAGTTCTTGAATATCTTATTATTCGATGACAAAAACTTTAATTTTGAAATAACTTCAGATTCAGATAGTGAATCAGGAATGTTCAACTTTTCTTGAGATAAAATCGAGGGGGGAACTATGGATTTAGAAATATCTGAAAGGTCGTTGTAACCTAGTTCTTTCAACATAAATTGAATGTCAGCGGGAGAAGGGCCAATGTGTCTACGGACAAAACTGTCCGGATGGGTGGATGGTTCAGTCATAAACAAATATCTTGCATCATTACGAAAGGTGATTATGAGTGTTTCGCGTTAGGTACCGTTCTATTTATTTGCCCACTTCTAGTTAGCCAAGTCCATGGCAAGAAATGCCACTAGGCTTTTCACCGTGGAAGAGGCAAATAGCCTTCTGGGTACTATATCTCCGATATTGGATAAATTGTCTGGACGCTCTGTTAGACAAGAGATGTTGGAAGAGCAACTTGAGGAGATTATGGAAGAAGTTAAAGATGACTATAGAGCAGCATTGAGACCTGGTTGGGAGGAGCTCCAAGTTGAACTTGAGAATAATATAAATCATATCAATAACCTAAGTGTTGAATTGGGAAAGTTAGGGGTTGAAGTTGATGATCCAAGTCTAGGTGTTGTTAACTTTAATTCACTAAGAGGAATAGAAACAGTTTTTCTATCTTATCGCTTAGGAGAAGAAGCCGTTAATCATTGGCATCACCTTGACGAGGATTTTGATTCTAGAAGGATAATGCAAAAAGAATTGGATATTATAACTCAATAGATATCTTTTGAATAGGGTTGTGCCTTGGGACGCATGTTCAAAGCTAAGAAAGTAACAATTTTTATGCCAACCGAGGGGGAGACCAAGGTTTACAAGAATGTTGAATTTCAGTCTCATCCTGAGATGAGCATTATATCTATATTTGCCAACAAAGGTAAAGAATCAATTATGTTCTCAGGATTAAACTTTCAAGTAGACATGCATGAGGATGATGCAAAAGAGGCCTATGATATGGCTCAGAAAGCGCATTCTATGTCCAAAGAACAGATGAAAATGATGCTGGAAAGAGAAACGGGACCATCCGATAGATTCAGCTCCTCTTTTGGTTAGATGTCAGGTATAAAACTAGTTGTATTCGATATGGATGGTACTCTGCTTCAAGAGCGCTCCTGTTGGGAATACATCCATCGTCACTTTGGTGTGGATAACACTGAAATGTTAAAATTGTATATGGAGCATAAAATAAATGATCAGGAGTTTGCTGAATCCGATATTGAATTGTGGGAAAAAAATAGTGATGAAAAAGTCAATGAATCCTATATCAACTCAATATTGGATGAAATTGAACCGAGAGATGGTGCAGAAGAACTTATTGATTCGTTACACAAAAATGGAATTAAAACTGCAATTTTGTCAGGTGGGATAAAGTATCTGGCCGATAAATGGGCTGAAAAATGGAAGATGGAATGTGCTATTGCTAATAGAATTGTAGATGATGAAAATGGAAAGCTCAAGGTTATTATTGAATCAAGCGGACACGCTAAAGGTCCTATCATGGACCAATTATTGGAAAAAATGGAAGTTAGGAAAAAGGACGTTGCCTCTGTTGGTGACACAAGTGTTGACATCCCGCTTTTTCAGAGATCAAAACTTGGTATTGCAGTCAACACCAGTGATGAAAAAGTGATTGAGGAAGCGGATTACCATCTAGAAAAAAGTGACTTGAGGGAGCTGATTTCAGTCATTACCAATTAGTGAAAAGCTAATTATACAAACGACCCTGTGCAGTTCGTGTCTATTCGTATTCTGTCTCTACATTTGCTCGTTTTTTTCATATGCTTAATCTGTCTTAACGGAGCAAATGCTGATGATGATAATGTGGCTATTACCACTATAAAATACTCAAATGATTTTGAAAATGGTGAAGCTGTGAATGTTGTTCCCAGTGGGAAAAACGAATCCACCGAATACAGTTTTAGAATTTTTGATGATGATAGTGATTTTCCGGATGACTGGGAAGAAGGAGAATTTGATGACAGTGAATGGAACAGAGGAAGTGCACCCTTTGGTAATAAAGCAAACGATGGAGTAGAACCAGGCACTATATGGCAATCTGAACATACGAGTGGGAGCGAGGGAGATAAGGATTATATCATAGTAAGAAAGAATTTTACAATTGATGATAAAGCGGCTGTACTGGGTGGAAAAGTCAAGTCTGCATATACCAATTATTACGCAGTGTATTTGAATGGTCAAGAAATTGAAGATTGTCTTGATTACAGTGGATACTGCTATGAGGGAGATGCGGAATATTGGAACAAAGAGATCAGCATCGATGTTGATCTTTTGATTGAGGGTAATAACACTCTTGTTCTAGTTGGGAGAGATAGTCTTTGGCAAGGTGGTGACAATACAACCTGGCTGGATTGTGAACTGGACTTGAAGGTGCAGTCTTGGAACGAGAAGCCCATTGTTCTTGGCGATGATTTGGTACTTAGAATTGATTTTTACAACAATGGAGAAAGTAATGTAACGGACTTAGACGTTGTCCTAGAGATCGAAGAAACTGGATTTGCAAACCAAACCATTGATATAGAAACCAACAAGACTTTTGAGTGGAAAGTTGAATGGACACCAAATAGATTAGGGGAATTTAACATAACTGCAAAGGTTCTGAATGAAAGTCTAACAAGATT